>MEUM01000074.1 GCA_001771735.1 Caldifarciminota bacterium RBG_13_43_14
CGCCGACCGCAAGCATATATTTTAGCAACACATCACCTTTTACTGGCAGCCATTTCTTTATATGCTGTATCAGTTCCACCTGTTCTTGCACCCGCCCCAACCAGGTTAGCGATATAACTTCAGTGATACCGAGCTTTAAAGCCGAATAGTGCAAATCATTTTTTTCAAGTCTTATCCTCAAACTACGCGCTTTTTTTCGGTATTCTGGAAACGGTATTTTACCGAAAGCTCTAAGTAATGTCTGAGCTTCGTTTATTATTGGTGAAGGCATTTTGCTGGTTAATAAAAATAATGCGTCACGCGCTAAAGAAATATTGTTATTGCTGATCAATCCATATTCACGCCAAATAGTCCAGATGGCGTTCTTTGAAACCTTAATGCTCTGGGTTTGAAGCTTGTTTTGAGCATCACTGATAGTCGATCCTGGATCAGCTTCTTTGATGCAGGCAATTCTGAGTTCGGTTTCTTTGCTGGTCTTATTCCAGGGTATGCGCATATGCTCGCGATCCAGTGCATTAACACCACCGGAATTGAACCATTTTACCCAGCGCCAGAGCGTTACTGTTGAAATCCGGTATCCTTTTGCCACCTGGCGTAATGATCTATTATTATCTAAATAATACATTACAATATTATGCCGGTGTTGTGCTTTTGTATTCACTTTGCAGGGAAATTATAACAAAAAAAATAAAATTGTCAATGACCAATTCAGTCGGGTGGGCAAGAGATTATTCATCAACATTTTTTTGACTTTAAATATGTTCGCGGTCATACATGAGAAAAATTATAATTGGTCAACGGAGGAAAACATGAACATGTTTTTAATGTTTTTAGTATATATGTTAACCTCAACCACAACGATTGCAGATAATGCCGGGATCAGACGGGGTAAGAATTATATTGATGATGGCAGAACCAACAAGCAATCACATTTCGCTTTGCCAGCTTTTAACGGTGCTGCCGTACTTATCGATTCATCTGGAAATGGTTATTCAGCCTGGACTCAAACTCAGGAATGTCTGGCATACAATCCCACAATCGGTGGTCTGCAATTTGTTTGTCGGGGCTATAGCATCCCAACTGGTATATTAAATGTGCATCGAACTGATTCAATTTTTTCTTACTGGATACATGATCCGGCGGTATATAACCAGGAATACGGACCAGCAAGATATCCACATTCAATAAACTCTGGATATTTATGTTTTCCTGTTCTACCAGGCCTCATGATCGCCATGCAATTAGGGGGTGCAATCGAAGATATTGGACCAGGAGATCTTGACGTATACAGAGTGATCGGCACGCAAGTTGCGAACAGTAATATGCTTTTTATTGGTTGTGATCAGAATAATGAAATAATTTTCCGTTTAATGACCCCAGATCTTCAAACCCCCGTCAACCAAGGTACCATTGCATATGACTGTGGATTAATAGGATTTGATTATAATGATACGCTTGGATATATCTTCTATTGTGACGATAGTCTAAATATTTATTATCGTAGAATCAATGCTTCAGGTGGATTTAGTCCTGAAAGTATTTACAATATGGTCTGGCCTGAACCATATACTATTAACGTGACGCTCTTAACCCAATGTGCAGTCACTGATTCTGGTAAACCGATTCTTGTTTTTGACAATCTTAACGGCGAAGATCCGACTTACCCGTGTTCTAGCAAGGTCTACGTTTCCATTGCATCTGGTCAGCCATGTATTGAAGTTTCAAATTCATCGCATTGTTTTTATCCAACGATCACTGCAAGCGGTAATTATGTCATTGTCCTTTTCCATAGCGCGCGCTCAAACAGCGGCCAAGACTCGTTAGCCTGGTTTGATTTAAAAGCAGCAGTGTCACCTACGCAGGGACAAACATGGAGTAATGTCATCAATCTGACCAACATGCTGACCAGCCGTCCAGGTCTTGCTCAGTTATCGAAACGATTTGCCGCCAATCTTGGACGCTTTTACTATTTTTACGGTATTAACATGGTCAATAATCATGATCCGATCTGGCATTGCTGGCGCGATCCTCAAGGACTTGATCCGCATGCCTGGTACGTGGGCTGGCATGAAATAGAAACCGGGATCACGGAAGAGCAGAAACACGATGTTGGTGCACAGAATGCCATGCTAACAGCATATCCAAACCCGTTCAGTAAACAGACTACTATTCACTATGAACTAAGAACTAGGAACTATGAAGAAAAAGATAAAACACCCACAATCCGCATCTATGATGCATCTGGCAGATTGGTTAAACAATTCACTCAATTACCTAATGACCAATTACGCAATTACCAAATCAACTGGGATGGTAAAGACGATAGCGGTCGTGATATACCTCCCGGTGTTTATTTCGTGAAATTACAGGGTGAAAATCTGGCTGATATTGACAAAATGATAAAAGTGAAGTAGATTAGATAGTAATACTGGAGGAAATATGAGTACATTAATCGTAATTTTTACATCAATATTAGTCTCTGCGACCACTATCAATCATGACGCGCAGCCCGGACGTAGCAAGGCCTTTATTGACAATGGATGCAGATCCAATGAACCGCATTTACCCCTATCTATTTTTGATCGCGCTGCGGTTCTTGTTGACTCCGCCTGCCCATATTCTGCCTGGACACAGGCACAAGAGTGTCTATCCTATAGCCCTTTTAACGATGGATTACAATTCGTATGCCGATCACATTACACCTTTGGTCTAAATGTTCATCAAACAACAGGTACATTTTCATTCTGGATATACGATCAGCCATATTATCAGAACATGGCTCGTTATCCAAGTTCCTGTGCCACTAGCGGACCTCACATATGCTATCCTGCACTTGAAAATTTGAATTGGGGTATAATGAGTGCTCAATACGAATCTGGCGGCTGGTGGAGCAGCTTCTGGGATACAACTGTATCCTTCGGAGATCTCAATGTCCACAAAGTGATCGGAAAACAATTGTCAAATGGCAACATGCTTTTTATTGGCTATACAGACACAGATATGATAAAATATTGCACAACCAGTCCGAACCTGCAAACAGTAATCGATTCAGGTACGGTCGCTTCAGGCCTTAATTACTGGGGTTTTGACTGCAATGGCGGCACCGCCTATATGTTCTATTATGATGCCTCGTTGAACGTTTTTTATCGTTCGACTACGGACGGTGTTACCTGGACTCCTCAGACACAGTATAATATTATCTGGCCTGAACCTTACACAAACAATTTGTTATTCTGGCAGCAGGTAGCGGTCACTGATGCCGGTAATCCGATCCTTGTTTTTGATAATCTTGATAATGATGATTATTCTGGTGGAACTTATCCGTATTTGAGCAAAGTCTATATATCAATTGCATCCGGACAACCATGTATTGAAGCTTCATCCCCTTATACAAGATCATGGTATCCAACGGTCGCGACCAGCGGCAATTGCGTTGTTGTTCTCTATCATGTAGCTCGGGCTTCGAGCGGTATTGATTCACTGGCATTTCAGGATGTTATTGCCGCCGTATCAAATAATGGCGGCAATAGTTTCACTGAATATATCAATTTAATCTCCATATTAACCAACCGACCTGGGCTTGCCCAGTTATCGAAACGATTGGATCTAACACGAGGCAATTTTTTCTATTTCTATTGCACTGATCAATTTATAAATCATGATCCGATATGGCATTGTTGGAGAGATCCTGAAGGTTTGGATGAAGCGTATTATTATGTCGGATGGAATGAATTTGACTCCGGCCTCGAGGAAGAGCAGAAACAGGACGTCGGCGTGCAAAACGCAATGCTCAAGGCATATCCGAATCCATTCCTTAAACAAACTGATATTCGATACATGATGCAGGATTCACGATGCACGATAATGGAAGTTTTTGATGCTGTAGGGCGAAATGTCAAATCATTTGATCTTGGATCATGTATCATGAATCATGAATCAGTAATCACCTGGCATGGTGACGACGACAACGGTCAAGAGCTCCCACCCGGCGTTTATTTTGTGAAATTGCAGGGAGAAAACCTGACTGCCATTGACAAGCTGATCAAAGTCAAGTAGATTTTTATACTGGAGGAAATGTGAGTACATTGATCGTAATTTTTTCATCAATATTAATCTCAGCGACCACTATCAATCATGACGCGCAGCCCGGTCGCAGCAAAGCGTTTTTTGATAAAGATCGATTAAATACTGAACCGCATCAACAAATAACAGTTAGTGATGGACCTACAATACTTATTGATTCATCTGGAAATGGTTATTCAGCTTGGACTCAAACTCAGGAATGTCTGTCATACAATCCCACAATCGGTGGTTTACAATTTGTTTGTCGCGGGTATTCACCAACTGGTATATTAAATGTGCATCAAACGAATAGCACCGGTTCTTTCTGGGTTCATGACTACGCTGTGTACGATCAGGAATATGGTCCTGCCCGTTATCCTACATCCTGTGCTACTGACGGACCGCATATTTCAATGCCGGTTCTAGACCCAGCAGCCTGGGGATATATGGTTGCCGAGTATGAAGAAGGCGGATGGTGGAGTCAATTCTGGGCATTGCCCGAAGACGTTGGACCGGGTGGTCACGGCATTCATAAGGTGATCGGCAAGCAGCTTAGCAATGGCAATATCCTTGTTGTTGGCTATACCGACACTGACGAAATTTATTATCGTACGATGAGCCCTGATCTACAGACAACCATCGCTTCGGGCACGGTCGCTACTGGTTATTATTATTGGGGTTTTGATTGCAATGGTGGCGTTGCTTATATGTTCTATTATGATGCTTCTCTCAATATTTACTATCGTTCAACCACAGATGGTATTACCTGGACTGCTCAGCAATCCTATAATATGATCTGGCCTGAGCCTTATGCTAATAACTTAATTTTCTGGACCCAGATGGCGGTCACTGATGCCGGCAACCCAATACTAGTTTTTGATAATCTTGATAATAATGATTATCAAACTGGAACCTATCCGTATTTGAGCAAGGTTTACATTTCAACTGCGTCAGGTGGAGCCTGCGTTGAGGCTTCTGCGCCTTACACAAGATCCTGGTATTCTACGGTCGCGACCAGCGGTAATGTAGTTGTTGTTATGTATCATGTCGCCCGCGCATCAAGCGGAGTTGACTCGCTTGCATTCCAGGATGTTGTCGCCGCCGTGTCGACCAATGGCGGAGTATCATTCGGCAGCCATATAAACCTCACTTCATCATTGACCAATCGACCGGGTCTTGCCCAGCTTGCCAAGCGTCTCGATCTTACTAATGGTAATTTCTTCTATTTCTATGGTATCAATACAGTTGTTAACCATGATCCGATCTGGCATTGCTGGCGTGATCCAGAAGGACTGGATCCTCATGCCTGGTATATTTATGATCCGAGCGATGGTATCCACGAAGATCAGACGCTTGAAACTGGCAAATCGAATGCAATGCTTACTGTCTATCCGAACCCATTTATTCAAAAGACCAACATTCGATACATGATGCAGGATTCACGATGCATGATAATGAATATTTTTGATGCGGCCGGGCGATCCGTGAAATCATTTGATCTTGGATCATATATCATGAATCATGGATCAGTAATCACCTGGCACGGTCTGGACGACCACGGCCAGGAGTTGCCCCCGGGTGTTTATTTCGTGAAATTACAGGGAGAAAACCTGACTGATATTGATAAGGTAGTCAAAGTAGAATAATCCATAATCCCCCTTATTCCCCCTTTATTAAAGGGGGAAATCGTGGCATCAGATATTCCAATCCGGATATTCTTTTTTCAAAAATTCCAATGATTGCTCGGTCATTAAAGCATTATTCAATTCTTCAAGAGCCTATCCTGACGAAAATCAGGATTTCTGAAATAAATTCAGCATGACAACTTGCGCTTATCCATCTTTTTCAGTGTTCTCAGGGTATCTTCTTGACAGAATAATAATTGCCAATATAATCCAATAACAATGAAAATCGGTGTGCTCAGCGATTCCCATCATGAACTTGAAAACGTAAACGATGCTGTAATTTTTTTAAAGAAAAACGGCGCAAAACTCATTATTCATCTGGGCGATGATTATAATGATCTTGATAATATCTGTGATGAACATGCGATCCGGGTGCCAGGTTTATATTGCGACGCCTATTTAAAATCATATGTTCCCAATCGCCGTATCGAGGAGATCGAAGGATGGACAGTGCTGCTTACCCACACGCCCGAATCCACGCTCGACGATTTACCTGACGACCCGCATCCGGAAGATCTGATTAAGAATCAAGAGATCGACATTATGCTCTATGGTCACACTCATACCCCGGAAATTAAAATGGAAAATGATATTGTTTATATTAATCCCGGTCATTTAAAGAAAGAAGATAAAAAAGGGCATCCCGCAACTTTTGCCCTGATCGACATGAGTGAACACAAATTATTTATTACCATATACAAATTATCTGACAAATCCGTATTAAAAGAACAAAATTTCGGCAAAGAATAATACCCCCCCACCTGGGGACGGTGCTTGACATTTTTGACACGAAAACCTGATCTCAACCATACGTAATATCACAAATAATTGACAACAAACGGAAATTCAATATCATATTGTGAAAAAGGGGTTAAAACATAGGAGGTTATATGAGACGTGCACGAATCACCTTCATTAACGCTTATCATCATGTTATGAACCGTGGTTTAAACGGTTGTGACATTTTCTTTGATTCGAAATCAAAATTGTTTTTCCTTAATCTACTCTATAACAGGATTATTAAATATAAAATAAAGCTTTTTGCTTTTTGCATTATGAACAATCATTATCATCTCATCATTCAGAATTCATCTGGTAAAATGGCTGAATTCATGAAACAATTGAATGGCGAATATGGTCAGTATTACCGGCTAAGAAAGGGTGGTCGAGGTTATGTATTTCAAAATCGTTATAAATCAACACTAATCCAGCATGACAAATATATGAAAATGTGTATAGTATATACATTACTGAATCCTATAAGAAAAGGAATTATAGATAACCCTTTTCAGTATAAATGGTCGAGCATCCAATTTTACTATACCAAAAACAGTGTTCCAATTGACAGCGACTTTGTTGAGCAATTATTTAAAACAAAACAACAGATGACCTACTGGTTAGATCATTGGAAACATCGTAATATCACCGTTAAAAGAACCCGGTTTGGCGATGTTGTAGCAGATGATGATTTCTTTAAAGAAGCAATAATGAAATTCAACCGTCGAATAGAATTAGACAACACAGACGCTGCCCGCATGCGATCGGATGATCTTTTATTTAAGCCAATAGATGCTTTAATTGAAAATTTAGAAAAGAAATATAAGGTAAAAATTAAGAGTACAAATCACAGTACGGATGTAAAAAAGCTCATTGGTGTGTTATTGGTAGAATTGAAGGACAATGCTGGATTAACTTACCGTGAAATAAACAGCCTGCCAATTTTTAAACAGTATAAATACAATTCCCTAGGACAGATATATAAGCGAACGAAATATAATGTCAAAAATGTCAAGCACCGTCCCCGAAGGATGGAGGATGGACGGGGTCGACGAGATTCGAACTCGCGACCTCCTGCGTGACAGGCAGGCGTTCTAACCAAACTGAACTACGACCCCGTAATTTGGAAATTATACTTTAAAAAAAGATTTAGTCAATATCAAACCAGTAATTCGCCGATCTGAACTGCATTCAACGCTGCGCCTTTGCGTATATTATCGGCAACGATCCACATTGCCAGACCATTCTCAAAGACCAGGTCTTTTCTGATCCGGCCGATAAAAACCAGATCGCGGTTGACCGAGAACAAAGGCATTGGATATTTGTCGTCGGTTTCAAAAAGTTTGATTCCGGGCGCATCTTTCAGCATTTGCTTGGCCTCATCCGGAGTTATCGGCTGTTCGAAATCAACTGATACCGCTTCACTATGGCCGATCATAACCGGGATCCGAACGCAGATCGCGGTAACCTGTATTGTTTCATCATCAAAGATCTTTCTGGTTTCATTGACCATTTTCATTTCTTCGGTGGTATAGCCAAGCTCATCAAAACTTCCGATCTGGGGAATTACATTGTTGGCGATCGGATAAGCAAACACACTGCCTTCATATTTATCGACCATTTGCTGCATTGCCATACACTCGGTCTCATATTTCAATTCGGTGATCGCATCCCGGCCGTATCCCGAAACTGATTGATAGGTAGCAACAAATATTCGCTTTATTTTCCGCGCTTTATGCAGAGGGTAAAGAGCGACAACCATTTGTATAGTGGAACAATTGGGATTAGCGATAATACCTTTGTGGTCTCTCGCTTTTTCCGGATTCACCTCGGGTACGATCAACGGAACCTCAGGATCCATTCGATAGGCATTGGAATTATCGATGACCACGCCTTTACCCTTGAACTGCGGGATTATTTCCCGGGACAGATCCGCATCCAGACAACCAAATACGATATTTGCTTTTTTAATGAGTGGGTCCAAATCATTACTGATTTCAATCTCATTATCCTTAAAAAATCTGGTTTGCCCTTCACTGCGTCCGGACGCGAACAGAAATAGTTCTTTGACCGGAAAGTTTCTCTGCTCGAGTATCTTTATAACCTCTTCACCGACCAAACCGGTAGCACCTAACACAGCAACATTTTTCATATACTAAATATACAAAAAAATAGTACTTAGTCAATCAAAATATGACCTGTTTTAATCACCTTTTCTCTTTTTCGCGGATTATGTTTGCGGATTACGGTCTACGGCTATCTGTAACCTGTCATCGGTCAACTGTTACAGAGTCGCCCAGACAGTACAGAAATCCATCATGTGAACCGCAATATATTCTACCTCCGACCACCAATGGCGTTGCATTGATATTAGCTCCAGTCGGAAATGACCACAGCAGATCGCCGTCGATCGACAGGCAATATAATTTTCCGCTGCGCGAACCAACCACGATCGCCGAATCACTGACACACGGTGAACTCCATATCCCTCCATCAGTTCTGAATTTCCATATAACTTTTCCTGAATCTGCGGTCAGGCAGTAAATACGACCGTCGCCCGAACCTAAGTAAACTCTTCCATTGGTCAATGCCGGCGTTGTAATAACCCTGCCTTTGGCCTTGTATTTCCAATAGACGCTGCCCGTATGCCGATCAAGACAATAAAAAACTCCGGCTTCGCACCCGACATATAATGTATCGCCCATGACCACCGGCGATACATCAGTATCCGACCCGGTTTTAAATTGCCACAATACCGACCCGTTGACTCGGGATAGACAATACAAATAGCCGCGCGAAGACCCGGCATAAAGTACTGAATCGATCACTGCAACCGATGATTCTACTGAACCCGCAACTTTAGTTTTCCAGATAACCTTGCCGCGGTCAGCAGTAAAACAATAAATATAATGGTCCTCACCGCCGACATATATTGTATCATTAATTATACAGGGTGATGAATCCATATCATTGCCGATTAATGTTTTCCAGACCAGTGAACCATCGGCAAGATCAACGCAATGCAGATGATTATCGCGAGAGCCGAAATAAACTTTGCGTTTATATATGGTCGGCGAGCATTTTATTGAATGCCCGCATTTGTATTTCCATATTATCGTGCCGGTATTTTTATTCAAGCAATATAGATAACTATCACTGGAACCGATTATCAATGTATCGCCCCATATCGCCGGCTGACCGCTCCAGGCAATGCCGCGCCAGACCGCTTTTGGATCAACACCTCTTTTTTCCTTGGTCCCTTCTAAAATATAGCCGGTTTCAAATTTCCAAAATAACACCGGGGCCCTGGTCACTTTACCAGAACCACAAAAGGTATGGTATTGATTTCCCCGGAACATAGTCACCGATCCTTCGGGCGGCAGTAGCGTATCTGCCGGTATTGCAGTATCAGCTGGTTTGGGTTTTTTGCAGGTTGGAAAAATAATTGAAAAAAAAAGTAAGCTACAAAAGAGTGTTCTCTTAATCGCCTTGATCAAGCACTTTAGGTCTGGGCAGTATATAACCTTGATCGTTTATCAAAGGGCATGTCTCGGGAAAATCATCCTCGCACAAGCCCTGCATCAGTTTTGCTGCCCGGGCTAATGAATCATACTGTAAATATTGGTAAGTTCGCTGCAGGGCTGAAATTATCTGCCCGTGCATAAAAGTCCCAACCGTATCCATCGTCACTTTCAATATCGGAGCATACCCTCTTTCATCGCCAAGATTGAAACCCCAGGTAAAAAAATTACCCAGGCTGTAGGCGATCATACGGTCTTTATATATTTCGAGCGCTCTCGGCACATGCGGCCCATGCCCCCAAACGCAATCGGCCCCGCTATCGATCACGGCGTGTGCGAATTTAACGACATTACCACGAGGCCAGCCCATATAATACTCAAATGTGTCGGCGGTATGCAAATACTTCACACCCTCACCGCCGCCATGGAACGAAACGATGACAATGTCATTTTCTCGCGCCACATCAGCAACAAACTCTTGAGCTTTTTCTATCTCAAATATCATATCGGCATTGGGTGATGTAGCAAAGGACATAACCGCAACCGTTGTTCCCCTGATATCGATACGGGCAATTCGACTATATGCTCCGCAGTATTTCAAACCGGCATCGGTAAGTGCTTTGATCGTTGATTCAATACCGCCAGCACCAAAATCGTTCATATGATTATTGGCTAGATTCATACCGTCAAAGCCCGCGTCGACCAAGTAGCTGACATATGCAGGCGGTGTTCGGAAAGCATAGCACTTACCCTTTTCGATCTTCTTGGTGCAGATGCCGCCTTCCGATAAAGTCCCCTCATGATTTCCCAGGGTCAGATCGGCGTCATTCAAATAAGCTGATACCTCCTGAAAAATGCATTCGGGTTTGGGCGTTAAATTATTACCCGGATAATCCGAACCCATCATTATATCACCGACCATGATAACTGAAAGGCTATCGGCAATCAGTAAATTAAAAAAGATTAATATTGTAAAAACGGGAATTGTTTTATTCAAAGAGGAAAGAATTCTGATCGATATAATTACGCGGGCTGACCTTTACCCCGGAAACATGCACCTCATAATGCAGATGCGGACAGGTTGTGCGGCCGGTTGAGCCAACCGCGGCGATTATTTGCCCGCGCTTCACGAAATCGCCGGTATTAACATATATCGTATTACAATGTGCGTAACGTGTCTTAAATCCATACCCGTGATCAATATCAACTTGTAATCCGTAACCCAAATTCCAGCCTGTATAGCCTACTACACCATCAGCAGTTGCCAGTATTGATGTCCCGCGTGGTGCTCCGATATCAACTCCCCAATGCATTTTTATCGATCGCTTATCAATCGGGTCAACCCGATAGCCAAAACCGGAACCTATATTGCCGCCCGGGACTGGATTGATCGATGGGATATGCTGCCAAAGCATATATTTTTCATCGATCTTCGACTGGATCTCTTCACTGCTGGATAATTTTAACTCGCACTTATTGCTTAAAATATCAACGGCATTATATATTTCATCAAGTAACGATTTAGTTCTGCTTGACAGATATTTCGGAGAAGTGTCGATCTTTTTTCCGCCAATACCCATTGACCAGATATCAAGATGAATACCCGGCAACTGCCAGAAGCTGCGCGCTCTTGCGTCCTGTTCAATATAATCCTCAAACAATTCATTACTCTGAACAAAGGTATTGCTTAAATGATTAAGTTTCGAAACCATCTCACGGTTTTCTTCTTCCAACCTATATATATTGAGCTCAGCGACAATATTACGGCCATTGATCACAGTTAATAACACGGTTAATATTGCGATCCCAAGAAAAAAGTATATCAATCCATTGATAATCCCGGATCGTAACTTTAAATGGCTTAAAAAGTTACGTTTTTTCGACACAATTATTATGTCAGTAAAGTTCTTCACTATGAAATTATACTAAAAACCCCTCGAAAGTCAAGTGGTTATGTGGTTAGTCTGTTAATATTGACATCAGCATTGATGGGTATATAATTGCCGATGGCGGATCTAAAACATGTCGCGATCATTATGGACGGAAATGGACGATGGGCACGAAAAAGAGGCTTACCCCGAATTGTTGGTCATAAAGAGGGTGTTGAATCAGTCCGCTCGTCAGTAAAAACAGTACAAAAACTCGGAATAAAATATCTAACCCTTTACACCTTTTCAACGGAAAATTGGCAAAGACCTGAAAATGAGGTGAATTTTTTGATGAAAATGCTTAAAGACCTCATTATCCGGGAAACACCGGCCATGCATAAAGAAGGAATAAGAATAAATTGTATTGGCCGGATTGATGAATTACAGGCTGGTACGCGGGATACGCTCAAGGAAGCTGTGGCAACGACCAGCCAAAATGACACAATAGTTATGACCCTATGCTTGAACTATGGCGGTCGCAGCGAGATTATTGACGCGGTGCGCCGTATCCTGACCGAAGATCGAAAGAAAAAATTTGATCTTAATGAAGTTAATGAAGACCTTATCACTAAATATCTTTATGATCCCGATCTACCTGAACCGGATCTTATGATCCGCACCGGAGCGCAAAGCCGGGAAAGAATATCTAATTTTCTATTATGGCAGATCGCCTACACTGAGTTATATTTTACTGAAACCCTTTGGCCTGATTTCCGGGAAAAGGAATTCATGAAGGCGATAGGCGATTTTGAAAAACGTGAGCGGCTTTATGGGCGGATTAAGTAGTCTCCGAGCCCGTTTTATCACCGCCGTCATTTTGATCGCATTGACTCTACTTGCCCTTTGTATTAAACCCCTGTTATTAGTTTTCACACTCATCTATATAGTTTTTGCGGCAAATGAATATTTCCGTTTATGGCACCGGAAAGAAATATTCCCGCATACCCTGACTACCTATCTCCCCTGTTTATTGATTCCGGTACTGGTGTATTTTGACATTGATCTTACCGTATCGCTTTTTATCATTTTCTGCTTTATATTGATAATTTCGGTGCTTCGTTTCCCGGGCGCACGACAGCAACCAAATTTTATTATTGAGATCGCCGCGGCAATATTTGGTATAATATATCTTACCCTGATGCCGTCGACGTTAATCCTGTTACGTAAGATCGGTATTCATATGGCCTTGCTCCCCTTGCTCTTATGTTGGTTATACGATACCTTCGCTTACATAATAGGTACATTGGTCGGACGCTGGTATCTGGCCAGCAAAAT
>MEUM01000075.1:0-1465 GCA_001771735.1 Caldifarciminota bacterium RBG_13_43_14
CGAGAAAAAATACAAAGAGCTTCTTCAATGCTATGAGGACTTAAAAAAACCAGATTGAAAAAATCATAGGCCTGCATGGTTTTGTTTTTTTTGCTCATTCAATTAAGTCAAATTTCTCCGATATATTTTTCGGATCCTTACATATGCGAACAAGGTATAATTGTAACTGATAATTATTGTTCAGCACTATATATAATAAATGACCAAACAATCAAAGAGATACTCGCTGCACCCGGGTGCGGGCGATATTTCAATCTCTCGCCGGATAAGAAATATATTGGTTATAAATCAATACAAGAAAATGGTCTTCAGACGCCGGCTTTATACGATATACCGAATAAAAAAATAATTTCTCTACATACAGCAGCTTATCAAGTTGGTCAGCCAAGTTTTTCGAATAACGACAGCATTGTCTTTTCGGTCGGCGATACTATTATTATCAAAAATGCGGATTCAATTGCCAGTTATGTAGTCAATAATTACAGCAATTTGACTCCAATCTCACCCAGTGGTCAATATATTGCGTACAATGATGACAATGATCAGATCTATATATTAAATGCACACAACTCTGAACGAATTTGCATTACTGATAATAAAACCGGGTACTTTGCGCCAATTTGGTCGCCGAACAGCCGTTACATTCTTTATTCGAGTCTGGACGAAAAGATTTTTTCATACGAGATGATCAGTAAACAAACCTATTGTATTGGCCCGGGCAATAACCCATCCTGGTCACTTGATAGTCGGTCAATTATCTTTTACCGCACTGAATATGATAAATACATGCTTAAAGGCGCAGAGATATATTTGAGCAGTTATGACGGCTTAAATATAACCAGGTTAACTAATACTCCTGATATTCATGAAATGGATGCGAAATTTAGTGATCAAAACCAGATCATTTATCATACATATGACCGAGGAGAGATCATTATCACTCAATTGAGTGATGATCAACTTAAACAGATCGAATCAGTCATTAGTACTGGTTCACCACCACCGATACATCATTATAATATTGTCACTGATTTTGGAATACGGGATTCGATCGATGTACCCTATATTAATCAGGTCTATGATACGCCTGACTGGCATAATGGTCATTGGTCCTGTGCGCCGACTACGGCAATGATGGCGATCGCCTATTATCGGAAACTGCCGTATTGGGACTGTTGGTCTTCGAGTCCGTACGGTCATACAAGTCATTTTGGCAATTATATCTGTGCTCAATATAATTATCAGGAGTTCACCTATAGCGACACAGCCCGGGACCCGAGCAACAATATTTCCTGGGGCGGTTATGGTTATATGTGGTACAATGGATACTCTCCCTATTCGCGCATGGTCAATTATATAAACTATCATGATATCAGTTCATGGACCGACAACACACCCACCTGGGACGAAACACTCGCCGAAATCCAAGCCGGTTATCCTTATTGTATGTGCGTGGGATTGACGG
>MEUM01000075.1:1480-12400 GCA_001771735.1 Caldifarciminota bacterium RBG_13_43_14
CCGCCCTGCGATACTATCATTGATGATTTACAGTTCCGATATCCGGGCGAGCCCTATGGCTTCTTTATGTATAATCAGTCACCATCGAATATGCGCTATTTCCGCGACAATATCATTGGTTATAGTGACCATATGTGGTGGACATATTCCTGCGCTTCGACGGATACCTGCTATGTTACATGGACCCCGGTTATCCCCCAGAACGACACCTATGAAGTATTTGCTTATATACCTAGCGTCAACGCCAATGCCAGCGCCCGCTACGAAATTCACCATAGCGGCGGGACGGCGATAATTAATATCGATCAGTCAAATTTTTCTGATGAATGGGTTTCGATCGGCTCCTATTATTTTACTACGAACGGCGGGTATGTATATCTCGGCGATGCCACCGGCACGCCGGGGCAGCGCATTGCCTTCGACGCGATGAAATGGAGCGCGAACAGCATCGGAACCGCAGAAAAACCCGATCACTCTCAGCCGCGTCTATGCCGTTTATTATCTAATATTGTCAAAAATTCGCTAATGATAAATATCACTGACCATGCTCACGGTCAGATCACTGTCTCTATTTATGATATTACAGGTAAATGCATTTACCAGAATGATCATCGTATTCAGGATAATAGAAATGTAGTAATCGATGTCTCGAATCTTACAAACAGCATCTATTTTATGATAGTTGCCAATCAGGATTTCAAATATTCAGAAAAATTTATCGTCATCAGAAATAATTAAAATAATTTAATCACGGCATTCATTTCAGTTCTTCCGCTATCCATTTTTTTATATCTGATTTTGACGGGATCTTGCCGCTGCATTTGACCTTGCTGTTTATAATCAGACCCGGAGTTACGAAAATCTTATATTCCATGATTTTTCTTAAATCGGTTACTTTTTCAACATCGGCCGCGATATTTAATTCAGCCAGGACATCTATCGTTCTTTTGTGAACTTCCTCGCAGCGCGAACAACCTGGCCCCAGGATCTTAATTTCCACATTTCCCCCTTCTGATCAGTTCAAGCAAATAATAAACCATACAACCATCCTACCACGGTTGACATCAACACCACCAATAATATATAAACTGCGGTTCTCTTAGTACCCATTATACTACGCATGACCAACATACTGGGCAAACTGACGGCCGGTCCGGCGAGTAAAAGCGCCAGGGCTGGTCCCTTGCTCATGCCACTACCCAACAATCCTTGAAGTATCGGCACCTCGGTCAAGGTTGCGAAATACATAAAAGCGCCGAAAATCGCAGCAAAAAAATTGGCAGATATTGAATTGCTGCCTACCAGTATACTGATAAAATTTGAAGGGATGATGCCGCTGTCAACCATTGGTCGTCCGAGTAAAAAGCCGGCGATCATAACGCCAAAAAACAACAATGGAAGTATTTGTTTGGCAAAAAACCAGGTTGAGGTTACCCAGTCGGATAGCTCATCTTTTTTAAACCATGAAAACAATATGATTCCGAGCAATAGCAGTAAACCAAACGTCAAATACCACTTTATTCCGAACATTAAGCTGTAGAAACTAACCGCTTCTTTCGGCCTGGCCCAGGCAGCAAAGATAAGGATTAAAACCAGAACTACAAAATAAATCGTGTTCTGAAATAAAGATCGCTGCTTTATCTCTGGTTCAACGGTTGGCGAGACTTCAGTGACAGCGGTTTTATTTTTAAATAGCGCCGACATTAACAATCCGATAATAACTGCAAATACGATTGACCCGACCGCCCGGGCAATACCGATCTCAATTCCCAGAATCCGGGCAGTAAGAATTATCGCCAATACATTTATTGCCGGACCCGCATATAAAAAAGCCGCTGCCGGACCAATGCCGGCCCCACCAGAATAAATACCGGCAAAGATCGGCAACACCGTGCAGGAACATACCGCTAGTACTGAACCGGACACCGAAGCTACTCCATAAGCCAGTATCCGATTTGCTTTTGGTCCAAAATATCTAATTATTGCTTCTTTGGATATAAAGTTGATGATCGCTCCGGCAATAAAAAAAGCCGGTATCAGGCAAAAAAGAACATGCTCACGCGCATACTCCTGCACCATAAAGAACGCTTCCAGGAGCGCACCCTGCAGGCGAATGCCGGTCAAAGGCACAAAATATAGAATAACAAATACAACAATGAAAATCAAAATCCGGGTCCGGTCTTTCATGTTTCTCCTTATTTTATCAAGAAGTAAACACCGACAAGAATAATCAATACTGCAGCCAGTTTACGAAACCAGAAATTAACGCGTTGAAAAGATTTTGATTCGATCAATCCTTTTGCCGCACCGATCGAAACACCTACGATCAAAATCAATGCGCAATGCCCCAGGGCATAACAGAAAAGCAATCCAACTCCGTATAGCATGTTCCCTCCGGACGCGATCAGTACGAGAATAACCGCAAGAATCGGGACCGCGCACGGCGTGGATACTAGCCCGAAAAGTAATCCCATAACAAACGCTCCGGCAAAACCCCTTAGTTTCGGGCTGCCTATGTTCAAAGATGGTATCGGAATTTTTATGATCTCGAGTAAGTGTATTCCCATAATAAAACACACTGCGGCAACTACGTATTTCCAGAACACCCCGACATCGCCCAGCAGGTGGCCCGTTGTGGCCGCGAGCAACCCCAGTAAAGTAAACATCAAGGAAAGTCCGAAAACAAACATTCCCGAAAAAATTAAGGCGCGTTTCACACCAACCACATCCCGGTTACCACCAACAAAACCAATCATCAGCGGTATCATCGCCAGGACGCATGGATTGGATGCAGTCAGCAATCCACCGACAAAAACCGCCATGAATGCAAGCCAGGGATTACTATGGATGACATTTTCCGCTGTCTGGGCGAAATTCTCGAACATAATTATTCAGCTTTCAAATATTTTTCAATCTTATTGATTAGTTTTTGTTCCTCGATCTCACCGGTTAAACGCCAAACCTCCCTACCGGTCGCATCCAATAACACCATGGTTGGAATCAACATAATTTTGTATTTCTTGGTCAAATCCTTCTGTTCATTAACTAATACATACACGATTCTGATCTTATCCCCGATCGATTTATTTATGTTCTCCAGGCGGCTTTTCATGACCTTGCATGCCTTGCACGCCTGCCCGGTGAAGTCAACAAGCACCGGTATATTTAACAAGACTTTAAGACGAAACAGCATATCTTTCAGCAATGTGATTGCGGCTAAACCTTTTTCAACATTCTCTTTGTCAATCCCATTAATAGAACCGGTTACTGCTTTGTAAATACTATCAAGCGGCTCGCCTTCATTAATTATAAGAGTTTTATATTCAATCGATGGCGATGCCCATATTGAATCGATCGCGGCAACTGCCAGCCCGTAAATCGTTCCACGTTCAACCGCCTTGGCATCTTCTATTTTATTAATCTCGTCGATCATCGAATCCACTTTCTCTATTAAACTCACCGCCTGGGCCGAAGCCGGCTGAAAAATTACAAATAACAAAACAATCAACAGCATTCGAACGGTTATCCATTTATCGCTTTGGACCAAACTTTTCATCGATCCTCCCTTCAAAAATCGAGACTTTGCGCCTGTAAAACACGTTTTGAATTCACGCTTTGCACATATACGGCAATGCCGATATTATTGACGTCGACAACATGAAAGGGTGGCAGCGGCAAACCGATTATATCCGGTACCGTGAAATCCTTATTTAATGTTACCGGTTGACCGTAGGTTAAATTAACACCATCCGGAATCAGAAGATTCACCAGCACATACCGGAACGGCACGGTTTCACCAATGGGAGAATAATATATTGGCCCGCGTTCATATACTGCATATCCTACTTCAAGATCAGTATCACTGATCGAATCCAGAGCAGTGATCACCACGCTAACATTACCGCTTTGGGCACTGCTTGCATACGTGCCGCTTAAATCGATCAATAACGGGCTGGGAACGGCCAGGACGGAATCGATAACCGCGGCGTAGGCGGAACTGCTGGTCAAACAGGTCGTGCCGTCGACAAACAGTAAAGCGCCGATCAGAAAAGTATCGCAGTAATATAATCGCCGTGTTTCGCTGCCCACGGTTGAGAATGGATCCCAGGTGTCAAAATGCGCATCCGAAGAAGCGTGATACTCCAAATAAACCATGCGCGAATGATGTTGATCTTTCAATCCGTAAGCCTCAATCCTGGAAGGATCTCCACAATGACAGGCCGTGGTCAGCATCTCGCTCAAAACATTGCGCGGGTTTTGAATGATGGTAAAATTAACAGTTGACGCCTCACCGGCGGTTACGGTCACGGTTTCAATCGCTGGCAAATAGGTTGGTTTTGATGCCTTCATAACATGATCCCCCGGTTCGATATCCGGGATCTCATAATAACCAGTATCATTGGTCAAAATCTGTAAGCTTAATTGCCCAAGCTCGACTGTTGCCATGGCAATATTAGAACCGGTTGTATCTTTTACTTGTCCACGGATCAACCCGGTCTCAGGATTAGAATTGCTCCGGCATGCAAGACCCAGAATCATCAGGGTCAATATTATCATTCCTATATATTGCTTCATTTTTTCCTCCGGCTTTAGAAGCGAACCGATATTTGCAGCGAGGGGATATGGGCTTTGAAAGCTTCGCTGCCGATATTGTCGTTTTCGTTTATATACTGATATCTCAAAACTGCTTTGGTCTGAAAAGTGAATTCATAGATGATCTGAAAACCGAAAATCATGGTCTGCTTGTCGATACCCTCATCGGCAAGACTCATTTGATCATCGTCGCGCTGCGTCCTGCGGTATTCATAACTAAATTCAGACTTGAGATCACTGAATACCGACAGATTCAGCGCCATCGTACCGATAAGGAAATCGGCCAGGGAATGATGCCACTCGCTGATCGCATTATTCCAGGTCGGCTTTATCTCCTGCCAATATTTCAAATAAGCGGAAACAGTTGTCTGACGAGAAAATACCGGTAAACCCCGATAGACAAAAGAAGTCCTGAATCCTTGCCGGTTCCTGGCATAGGATAAACTTCGATAAAATGGCGAGAAATACGGATCCAACCGTAAATACAATAGATCGGCATTTATCCGGTCTTCATGCGCGAGATTAATGCCGCCGATAATACCATTACCGTATCGTATGGCCTCAGCCGATGAATTCAAATTATCATCACGAATGCTATATGCGTATTCCCCGATCGCGTTAAAACTACCAATAATCGGGATCACAACATCGGCGCCAAGCACATCGCTGCATAATGGATCTTCGATCGCAACGGTCACTGACTGTGGATCATCAGTCAACCGAAGGCCGGTAATACCTAAAACCAAGACCCGGTTAAAAAGCTCAGGCACCAGGCGAATACGGCCACCAGCCAGATAGCGTGCGTAGGTATTACCCGGTTCAGCGAATTGACACCGGGCAAAAGTGCCTTTTAAATCGATCAAACTCTTTGCATATTCGAGTTTGCATCCTTCAAATTGGTAATCCTCGCGCGGTTCTTCGAGCGTTTCGCTATCGATACCACCAACCGATACCTGACATCCACAGCCGGACGCGGCCAGGGGATTATCTTTTAAATCCCAGCGCATCAGTGTCAGGGGTGTAAAACTTATCTCATAGCTCCCGATCGTACCCTGCCATGATCCACGCTTAAGAACTACCGACCACCAGGCGAAAGGGATCATCGCCGAAACATATTCTGGCGGAGTATGAACCGAAGATACTTCTTCATTGCTGATGCGTATCCCGGCTTCGATTCTAAGAAAATTTGTGATCGGCAAAGCAGCATACAAATCGAGTCGTTCGCGAAAGCTGAAGCCGGTCTTTAGTGCTTCTCCATAAGTACCGCTTAAGGTTTCCCGGTCGGCTTCAACAAAGCGCATGCGAAGTTTTCCATCCCCATCGATCTCAAACCCGCTGGCATAAATAAAACCTGTACACAAGATGATTAGAAAAGCTTTTGACAATCGATTGGCTAAAAACATCTTTGCCCTTTACTTAAGTAATCAATCATTCTCAACCAGTGCGTTGAGCAGATTATTCTTTCTTTTCAATTCCTTAATCAGCGGGTATTTAATAAGATCCAGAATCTCAAAAATTACCGGGTCGGTAACCTCATACCATACCTCAAGACCTTTTTTCTCGGAGCTCAAAATTCCCGCCCTTTTAAGGATTGCCAGATGATGCGAAACATTCGATTGTTCGCCCCCAACATAGGGAATGATCCGGCATACACAACATGGCCCCTGTCTTAGTTTTTCGATGATCTTAAGCCTGATAGGATGCGCCATTGCGCTCAGGATATCGGCTTTCATTTCTTGAATTTTCTCATTCATAGTATATGATAATATTTACATATATTCATTTGTCAAGTAAAAAAACCATCATTTATCATTAACAATCTCGATCTGGGACGGATTCTTCAGGATTATCTCTGGCTTACCTTTGTATTCTTTAATTAAACCACGCACTCGCACTTTGCGCTTGAGATAATAATCTTCAGGATGCGGCCTGGCTTACCTTTGTATTCTTTAATTAAACCACGCACTCGCACTTTGCGCTTGAGATAATAATCTTCAGGATGCGGCGGGAATTTATCAAAGTCGCCGGCAAAGATCACGGCCGTAAAATATTTTTTCCAGTCCCGGTCAAAATTCAAGAAACATACCTTGCCAGTATTGTTAGTCACTACGATTGTACCTTCAACGATCTTGTTTTGGCCATAGTACTTATCCGCATCCCGCCAGGAAATTATTTCAGAGCTTTTATCGTCCACCCCTAATACCTCAATAAAATCGTCGATTTCATGGGGCTGGAATACAGCGAATGCCCACAAACCGAATTTATTTCGTATTGCATTGTCCTCAAGTTTTTTATATTCCGCCCTATACAATGTGTCGGGCGGATAAAATCGCATCTCGGCACAGCCAATTCTGATCAATTCGGCATTCACCGATATATCGCCAATATATACATAGCGCAATAGGCGCTTATAATCGTCTTTGTCACTCACATCAGACTCGAGCATTACAGTTTTATTCAATACCAATCGGGTAAGCATATCCTTGGCAATATCCGCGCCCGGTTCACCGGTTTCCGGTGTATTTATTCCGATCAGCCGCACTGTCTGGCCATTGGCAAGAACAAAAGTATCGCCATCAATAACTTCGGTCACTTTTTCACCGGACTGGCAATTGAAAAGCAATATAACGAAGATGATCAGTATTGAATAACACATCCCCCGGGTCATGGTCCATTATATACAGACGACAGACAATGTCAAACAGGAAACCGCAACCACTGATTCCCAATTCATGATTCAGGATACTTGATGCTGGATCACACCATTGGTCATTGGATCACTGTCTGCCATTTAGAATTTCGGATTTCGGAATTTCTGTCATCGCGAGCGAAGCGCGGCGATCTCTGAGATTGCTTCTGCCTCGCGCTGCTCGGGATCGCAATGACAGAAGAAAAACCGCATTACGCTTCTTCCCGAGTTGACAGTATTTGTTTCCTGACTATACTTGCTTATGGACAGAACATTATTGATTATAAAACCTGATGCGGTTAAGAGAAATCTTACCGGTAATATATTAAAACACATTGTTGATGCCGGCTTTAAGATTACCGGTATGAAAATGATCTGGCCGGATAAAGAAATGGGTGGAAAATTCTACGAAATACATAAGGGTAAAGATTTTTACAGCTGGTTAGTGGAATTTATATCATCTGGACCAATTGTAGCTTGCTGTCTGCAATCCCCAGATGCTCCTAAAAAATTGCGCGAAGTCGTCGGCGCAACCGATCCAAAAAAAACCGCACCTGGCACGATCCGTAATCTATACGGCACATCAGTTGGTGAAAATGTTGTGCATGCCTCGGCACCGGATGAAAATCCTCAGCGGGAAATCGATTTCTTTTTTTCAGAGAAAGAACTTTTCAAATACTGATCGAGCGATAATCAGCATGTAACCGCATCGATCAATTTTTTGAATAATGAATTTACGCAACCTGCTTGTTAACATAATAGCCAGACATTTTACCAAGATATTATTATTGACATTGTTGATAATTTCCTGCCCCAGACCTGAACTACAGGTCATAACCACACCGGATTATTTGCACGAGGCACGGCGTCTTGCGGCCGAGAACCCGCTTGCCGCTTGTTTGCTTCTGCAGGAAACCGAGATCGATGAAGATTTCAAACTGGAACGGGCAAATATCCTGGTTCAGATCTATCTGAACCAGCGCGAATTCCAGAAAGCCGCATTGTTGCTGGATAGCATTAACTGGCGCGTTGACATCAAGCCTTATGACCGGCATATAATCATGATCCGCGCCGGACGTTATGCAGAATTAGCCGAAAAATCCGGAGATAGTTTGCTGAAAGGTATCGCTAATCTGCGCAGCGGGAATTTTGCCGAGGCAATAAATTTGCTTTCAATGCCGACAATGCTCGATGAATACCGCCGTATTAATCTGGCCAAAGCCTATGAAGGATTGAACGATCACATCACTGCTTTTTCAATACTCGCGGCCATCGATTCAGTACCCAATTATCTTCTTCCTGAATACCAGGATATCATGACCAGACTTTTAATCGCGATCGATGATATCAATCTGGTTCAGGGGCAGGTTGAGAAACTGAATAAACCGCATCTTGAAAATATGATAATGCTTAAAAAATATGAGCAGAAGAACAACGAATCAAAAAGCCGTGAGCTCGCATGGAAACTGATAAATGAATGGCCAAAATCCGAAGGCGCGTATTACGCACTGCGCCATGCCGATGCCCAAAACAGTAGTCAGTACAAGGCAGTTGGCCGGGTGCAATATTATCACCGGGATTATGATAAGGCAATAAATAATCTAAAAAAAGCTGTCCCGGATGATGCAGTAAATTATTATCTGGGTATGATATATTATAATCGTAATCAGTATTCAAATGCCCTTACCTATCTCAGCAAATCATCCTGGGCCGCAGCTTATTATTACCGGGGTCGCGTATACGAGAATATCGACAATTATCTGCGCGCGGCGGCGGTCTACGATTCACTTGACCGAAAATATTCAGGATCTGATTACGCAATCCGCGGGCTCAAACGCAAGGCATTCCTTTATGAGGATATCGGCGACACCCTCAAGGCCGTAGAAGCCTTTCTCAAGATCGACGAAAAACAAAGCAAATTCAGGGCAGCACTTGAATTGCTAAGGATCGGTGAATTGAACAAAGCCCACGAGATCTTAAAATTAAGTAATGACCCAGAGTATCTTTACTGGCGCATACGGATCAATGAACGAATCAACAAGCCGGTCGATAGTTTGAAAAATATTCTATTACTACTGCATCCTCATTCATTTTACAATCTTGTGCGCTTTGATACTGGACTTGATAAAGATACGACTAATATCGATATCTGGATCAATCAATTCAGCGATACCACTATTTCTTTTAATGCGACGGATACGACCCGCCTGGTCAAAGCCGTCCGTTTTTTTGAACTTGGGGAGAACGACTTTGCCGTGAAAGAGCTGGAATTGATCGAAGAATGCAGTGCTCCTGATCTTCTTTATTTAAGCCGATTATGCGCGAAATATGGTGCGGATCGGGAATCGATACTTTATGCTTTAAAGATCAATTCGATCGCCAGTAAACAGAATAGGCGTTTACCCAAAGCTCTTTACCGCCTAATCTATCCAATACGATACTGTACAGTAATAAATGACAATAAAATGGAATTGCCATTCGCCCTGGCTATGATCTGGCAGGAAAGTCTTTTTGACGCTGATGCGGTCTCATCCGCCAATGCCCGGGGAATAATGCAGATAATACCCGAAACCGCCCGCAGTATTGCTCGTGCGCTCGGTGATTCAGTTTATGATCTCAATAATCCGGTAAATTCGATACGCTATGGATCCTATTATTTCCAGGAAATGCTTAGTACTTACCGCAGCGCTTACTTAGCCCTCGCTGCTTATAATGCCGGACCAGTAAGAGTGAAAAAATGGGTCGCCAACAACCCCAATGCCGAGGTCGATGAATTCATCGATCTCATTCCTTTCAATGAAACCAGGGATTACGTTAAACTGATACTCGCGCGGGAAACAATATATAAAAAGGTTTATGAATGAGTTGTATTATCGGTTGGTTTATTGACCGCCGGTTTTTTTACAAAAAATTCACGGATCAGCAAAAATACGGCACCTACCGTTATGAAGGCATCGGCAAGATTATAGACAAACCACCGGACATTACCAATCCCCATATCAATAAAGTCGATTACATAATTAACCCGGAAGCGATCAAATAGATTGCCGAGCGCCCCGCCAATAATAATACCAAAAATAATGACCCCGAGCTTGTCCTTTATGGTCAGGGCAACATAGCCTAAAACAATAATACCGATTATCTGAAGTATAAAATATAATACCGGCGGACCGAATGAAAGACTGAAAACTCCATAAGGATTATAGGTCAATTTAAACCTTAACAATGAACCGACAATATTGACCGGCGTCTGAAAAGGAGTCAGGGTATTAACAATTATTATTTTGCTGATCTGATCAAGAAAAAATGTCAACCATAAAAAAGGAAAAAAAAGTTTTAGGTTGCGGGAAATCAGCATTATTGATATAAACGCTGAGGAGTTAAACCCCGGAGCATTTCATGCAGTATCGTGCCTGGGGCAGGAATTTCAAACGGCGCTTGCCAATCGGTTTGTCGCAGCGCTCGCATAATCCATATTTGCCCTGATTGATCTTTTTTAAAGCGCCGTCGATCTCAAAGAGCGCTTCGCGGCGGCTGGACAGAATCTGGGATGTGATCTCCCGGCGTTCGGTTTCGGTACCTTGATCCGCCATGTGATTGGAATAAGCTGACAGGTCCCCGGATGATTCAAGCTGGGT
>MEUM01000075.1:12426-13008 GCA_001771735.1 Caldifarciminota bacterium RBG_13_43_14
TGATAATTGCACAAACCCAAAATCGACCGGGCCTCGATATAGTTCTTATTCCGATGAAGAATATCATTAAGTAATTTCTCGGCATCATTGTATTCTTGCAGCTGCATGTGAGTCTTGGATAATTTGAGCTTGATATCAAGAAAGGTTTCGCTGATCTCAAGCGCCCGCGTGTATTCATCCTTGGCTTTACGGAATTCTTGAAGCTCATAATAAGTATCGCCAAGTTGACTATAAGTAGCGGCAAGCTTTGCCTTGAGCTGAGGTGATAAACCCTTATCCTTGGTCTCAAGGGCCGCGGCTTTTTCAAAGGATTTAATTGCATCCTCGAATTTGCACTGTTCATTCTGTATTATCGCCATATTTACATAGGCCTCAATATATTCGGGGTTGATCTCAACCGCGCGTTGAAAAGATTCGGTTGCCTGCTCATAATTGCCGGTCATTGAATAGGTCAGGCCAAGCGCGTTTTGCACATCCGGGTAATCCGGGTACGCCTTCATCACCCGTTTGAACTTATCCAGGGCGCCTCTGAACTCACCCTGTTCATACAATTCAAGGGCATCATTATACAGTTTCCTATTT
>MEUM01000076.1:0-1816 GCA_001771735.1 Caldifarciminota bacterium RBG_13_43_14
GGTCACAGACCGATAACGGATCCCAATCGCCCGATTGACCGGTCAAGCTCCGATACACCCGGTAACCCTCAAAATCATACTGACGATAATAAGGATCATACAACGGCGAAGTCGGATTGGTACCAACCACATCATAATACGGATCAGCCTCAAACTCGGACATGCTGTTCCAGACCAATGTGATCTGGGCATCACCCGGCACGCAGGTCAAGGTCGGCGGCGAAGGCGGACCCGGCAATAACCAGTTCATATCATAAATGAACTGACAGGTATTATCAACTCCTACCAAGGCCGTGTCCGGACGCTGATATATGCCCATCCACTCGGCAAACATGATCCCGACCAGCACTGTAGTCGCAGAATCCGCCATCAAAGTAAACGGACCGCTGCATTGCAGAAAACGCTGATCATCCGGATCCGGCGGCACCGTATCATACGGCGAATACTCGCCGGTCTTGAAATTATATCCGGCCAGGGTTACATAACGTTCATTATCTTTACTTGGTTCCAAGCTCAAGGTAAAACGCTTGAACGCAGTCATACCCAGCTGGGGGATCTCGGACGGATCGCGCCAGTCCGGCGTACCGTCAAGATCAACATCCCATTTATAAGGTGGCCAGGTTGTAACATAATATGCACTGTCGCGCTCAAACTGATCTGGAATAGTATCACCGTCTTTGTCATGATTTTCGACCAGATCCCATGGGCTTTGTAAATAGTCAAAGGCAATAACACCCGGATACCAGGGCGGCGTGCCCGATTCAATGACTTCCTGCCATTGATAACCAACATTGTCGACCCATAATGTATCGTCATCAATTATGAAATCCTGACCAACAATCCCGGATATGCGGTCATTGGCCGAGGTCCCGGCTTCATTGCCGATATCATTATCAGTACAGACGCCGAAATAACAATCGGTCAGATCCGCGCCGCTGACATTCTTGAGCTCATACTTAACAAAGATAATGTCCGCGGTCGTGGAAAGGTTCCAGGCATAAACCGTCTGATATACGACCAGACCTATCGGCCGGGTATCGCCCGGTACATGGGCGGTTTCATCAAGATCATTGTACACGCACCATGAATCCTGATGGGATTTGTTACGATCGGGCGGTACCGCATTTTTAAAAGTACCCACTGGCGGCCATTTTATCGGATACATCCAGATAACTGCGGCTGGATCGCTTACTGACATATCCTCATCGCCAGCAACATATTCGGTTTCGCCACCACGAGGCCCATAGCCGATCGTGACCAATGAATCATCACCGACAATAGTTCCGAACCAGGAACCAGCACCGAATATATAGCTATGACCTGAGCCTTTGGGCCACCAGCAGCCGGATGATCCACCGACAGTCTGACCGAATTTACCGAAATTCGATACACACATTTCAACCTGATTGATATCGTGTACCTTGATCTCGGCATTACGGTTCTGCTGTGTGTATACTGCTGATTTACCGAAAACCAGTAGCGTGATTAAAAGTAAAGGTATTAGTATTTTTTTCATTTTCTCCTCCCGGCGGTTAGAAGCCGATCCCGACGCCTAAACGAACGCGGAACGGTCCATTGTAATTGAGCGGATCATCGTAATAATCTTTAATTGCGGCAATATAATCAGCCTTCTGTTCAACCGGATTTATTAAACCGTCATGATCAAAATCGGCCTGCGGTGAATAGCGGCTGCTAGTATGTGGAATATTGCCGAATTGACCAATACCAGGTTCTGGATCTCCATGATCACTGGCTTCACCGGTAGTCGTATAAACATCGATCACCTGTTCAGTATTGAAAAGATTATCGATCAAAC
>MEUM01000076.1:1891-5400 GCA_001771735.1 Caldifarciminota bacterium RBG_13_43_14
TGCGAGCTGAGTTTTCATCGCCGATTTTATTACCCCTAAGATCTTCAGGACTATACGGATGGCCTGAATGATAGGAGAAAACGAATGAAGTGGCAAAATCCTGAAGCGGTATGAAGACAAAATCCCTGGGTAATTCGATATCGAAATTAGCATTCGCGGTATGCCTTTCATCAAAATCAAGCCAGTAATCGATCACCGGTGTCTCGATTTGATAATAATAATTATCATAATACCATTCACCGGCATAAGCCGCCGTACCTTTGGCGAATTGCAATGTATACACCACGGATAATGCCCACAAACCGGACATGCGTTTTTTAACACTGAATTCGAACCCTTTTACATTACCGTAATCAACATTGAAAAATTGATAATATGGAATTGGCAATGCCTCAACTTCGCGGATCTGGGAAAGATCATAAATATCCTTGAAATAGGCAGTAAACCCAGCCGCGACTTGTTCGGACAATTGATTCTCAATGCCAACTTCATACATTACGGTTTTCTGCGGTTTCATCAGAATATTACCCAGTATCGTGTTTCCGCGACTGAGCGCCAGCCGGATAACCGCGGTATCAGTTGATCCGTACATATCATCGAGCGAAGGCAATTGGAAATAATGACCGTAGTTGAATCGGAATTTCATACGATCAGTAACCGGCAGGGAAAATCCAAGTCTTGGCGAGATTTTATAGGTAGGTTCAGCGTCAACGAGCGTAGAGTCGTTAAAATCACTGGGATTAGCAAAGGTCTGCGCTTTGGGCTCGAAATAATCAAAACGAACGCCGAGGCGCGCGATCAAACCTTCAAAATCCATTTTATCCTGCATATAGAACGCCACCTTATACGGATCACGATCATACCAATCCCAGAAAGGATTGGTCACCCAGGGCAAATTGTTGTCAAAGTATTTAATATCGTACTGGACAAAATCAATACCGCTCTTGAATTCATGTACTTTGCCAACCGAATGGGTAACATCGAAGCGACCCTGATAATCATTATTGTAATAATAACGCCAGACCCGATAATCGCCATAAGTATAAAAACGGCCTTCGAGCGCATACGGGCTATTACGAAGTGCGTCACGATCACGATTCGTATATTCGGTATGATATTGCATTATACTATCGATCAGCACATCTCTTATCGGAAGCGAACCGTCAATCATGCATGGAATCAAATGCTCGGCTTTAAGGCGGTAATCTTCATACCATTCTCTACCGCTATCTGCTTCCCATTGATAATCACGGGTTCCATAGGCGCGAGTAAATTGGGTTGCGCCGACTTTCAACGAAGTCAGCGTTTTTGCCGTCAACATATAATTAAGCGTCGCTGACGCGATCCAGTTCTTGATCCGGCTCATCCATATATTATCGAAGTATTTAAGACTTGTACCACGCCAGGCAACATACTGTTCCCGGGAATTAAAACCGGAAAAAGTCATTTTACCTTTTGCGTTCGGGAACATATAAGAAAACCGGGCCTGAGCGCGATAATCCATACGCGGTGAGGGCACATAATACAAGCCTTCCTCAAACCCATTGGTCTTCATCATTTCACCGGAAACAAAATAACGCAGGCTTTTCGAAACCGGTATTGGACCACCTAATGATACTTCGTACAGGCTGTAACCAAAATCAAGCGCTTCAACACTACCGAAGATCTCATCGGTAAGATACCGTACTGAGCCGGCATGCTTTGTGCCGCCTTCTTTGGTGATGATATTGACTACACCAGAAAGGGCATCACCATACTCGGCATCAAAACCACCGCTGACAACGGAAACTTCTTCGACCGCACCGGGATTGATACGCGCTGATTGCCAGCCGGTATTCGGCACTTTGGTCATAATACCATCGACAAAATAGGTGATTTCGTCGGCCCGGCCGCCGCGTATATGAGTTCCAAGATCGCTCTCGACCACACCGGCCTGCAAAGTGATTACCTGGTTGATCGTCGTAATCGGCATACGATCCATTTCCTGGGAAGTCACTGCCCGGCCCGTCTGGGTTTGAGAAACTATGATCATCGGACGCTCGGCGACCGCAGTAACGCCTTGAACTTCGATCACGGTCGGTCTCAACCGGAAGCTCAAAGGCGTTGTTTGATCAGCATTGACGACCACACTAGCATAAGTAAAAGGATCATAACTTATGTATGAGGCAACGACCCGGTATGTGCCGGCCGGCACATACAATACCGTATATTCGCCTTTTTCATCGGTTGCCGCACCCAGGTCAGTCCCTTCAACAATAACATCCGCACCAATCAGGGGTTCACCGGTTTCGCTATCCGTCACCCTCCCTGATATTCGGCCGTATTCGGAAGCAAAAAGCAGTGCCCCGATAAAGAGTAAGCAAGCAAGTCTCTTCATTGAGCACCTCCTAGTTCAACCGGAATTACCCACATTTGTCCGCCAAATTCTTTTTCCGGTTGTTGATAATAATAACCGTCTGCTAAAATAGCTTCAAAACAAAGGTTCTGAATACCGGTACCGCTAAACGTAAGCGTATCACCATTGTCAACTATATGTACGCGGTTCCCACCACATGATGCATAGAATTGACACATATCAGCAGTTATTGAACCAGTATACAAAGTGAATTGAACCGTCACTTGTTCACCATTGGCAAATGATAGCAATGAATCGATAGCTCGAAAACGATTCATAATATGACCGGTATATAGCGTATCATAACTCGAAGCGATGATCGAATCCCTTTCGCCATCAGTACGAATGAATACGACTTTCTGCATCAACGGCAGGTCGGGACTTGAAGCCGGGAAATAATAAGTTCCATAAGAGATACGCTTAAGCAACCAATCTCCATTATCATCCCGATCGAAAAAGATATGCCGGTATCCATTGCCGGTGAAATTTAATTCTGCATAACCATCCGTAGTATCAACCAGGACCGTATCGAGCTGCGGATCAGTATCACTCCCCCAGAAATAATAACCAATGTTCCGTAAATCGTAATGCATCAACGATATCACTGAGAATGTATCATATAGAAATACCGTGCAAGTAGTATCCTTGGCAAACCAGAAATCCAGGATATCAGTTCTCAGACTAAGTTCCATTGCCGTACTGTCGCAATGCCGCTTGATTATTGTTGAATCGTTCCGAAAATAGCTGTCAGCAACGCTGAATGCAATCGCACCAAAACTAACCGGGATATAACCATTAATGAATATGTCCTCACTGACCAGCAGTTCGGTGTTCGAGTCGAGCAATGATTGAATTGCCGCACTATCCTCGGGCGTACCCTCGTAGAATCCTTCCGGTGGCTCATTGCCGCAATTTAGAACAAGTGCGAATACAATGACCAACAGGCTTAGAAGGCATTTTTTCATTGTTCCTCCTTTTTGTCTTCCTCCCATATACCGCTATTAATCAATAGCGGTAACTTTATTATTATATTACCTATATAATATTTATTAATCCACCACCTCCTTATTATCCATCTATATTATATGTATTATAAAGCATTTTGTCAAGTGAT
>MEUM01000076.1:6219-11767 GCA_001771735.1 Caldifarciminota bacterium RBG_13_43_14
GATCAAAAAGGCAACATCACCCATTGAAGCGGTCGGGATTTCGGATTTTAGTTTTTTCCGCTTCCTGAGTACCATTATTTTTTCCTTTTGGAATAAGTTTCAATTAAATAATCGATCAAGCTGCTTGCGGCTTCTTCCATATCGCGCGTATAACCATCGGCTTTACCGGAGAACAATATATGAATGATCGCCAATGGTGTCGCAATGAGCAGACCCCATTTGGTCGTGATCAAGGCGGTAGAAATTCCGCTGGCAACAATTGTCGGTTCAACCTCTCCGGCCAAAGCGATCGCGGCAAACGCCGTGATCATTCCCATCACCGTACCTAAAAATCCTAAAAATGGCGCAACTGTGGTCAGTCCGCCGAGCAAAGCCATCCCGCGATCCAAAAACGCAAGTTCGATAGCCGCATTACGGGCGACCATTTCTTCCATCACATCCTTACCTTTATCGGCTTTTTCAAGCACACCGCGCAGGACCTTTGCGACCGGAGCCGCGGTTTGATCGCATAAAGCAATCCCGGCATCAACGCCCTGAGAATCGATCGTTGAGGTCAAACGCTCAAGGAATGAACGCGGATTCAGCCGGGCTTTTATTAACAGACTGAACAGCCTTTCAAGGATTAAACCGATACCAACAACCGCGCAGATGAGCAGAAACCACATTACAAAACCGCCTCCGCCTTCGGCACCAAGTTGGAACTCACGAATCATAAACATCCTCCTTTCTGTATTCTATATTATAATTATTGACTTTTAAAAGTCAAGGTCAACCGGTCGTCTCTTGGGACTATGATCAACCAGATCATCGGGAACTGGCTGAGTAATAAAGTACTCCGCCGATCAACGCGAATAAACCCGCCCCGAGCAGCAGAAAACTTTCGATACGGGCCAGACTTAATGAACTAACGATCAGATCGAACAGATCCCCTGGACCGGCCGTTCCTAATAAAGGAAAGAAAAATAACATACGATAGATGTGAACGGCGGCAAGAATAAGAAGGATCAGGCTGGCAAACACCGGGAATAACCAGATCGCCTTTCCTTTAATTAGAACCAATAATCTTTTTATGATCATCCCATATATGAATAAAGAAAATATTGAAAGCAGAATCGCCAGCATGAAAAGTATCTCGGCCGGAATATCCGGTCTCATGATTAACCTCCTTTTGTAACCTGATAAAAACGCATGGACGCGATCAGCGAAAGGAATCCCGACAAAAGGAAAAACACATAAGCGATGTAATTGATGCCTCCTTTTGGCAACATCATCCTGCCGCCAATGCCGCAAAACACAAGCTGAATAATAGCAAAAATCAAAATACCGGTCGGCGCCAGTATCATGAACTGCCAGTTCGTTTTTTCTCCAAGCACGATCTCATAGCGTCGGGCGATAATACCCAATACGAAAAAGGCAAGCCAGAGCAAGATCGCGCCCAGCACCAGAAGATAGTTCGGTATCACGGCGAGCGATTGATACGTACCCGGATCGATTCCGAAAGGTGCCGCTATTATAAAGTACTGAATCATAATCTCTCCTCCTTAACAGAATAAAATTCTAAATTACAATTACTTAAATGTTTGTGATTTGAATCATTCATTATCTTACATTGTCTAGAATTTTCCGCCAGCGGCGGATCAGCCTTCGGCTGAAGTGCTTCGAATTTAGGATTTATCATTTTAATACTGCCAGTAATTTATTCGTCATATCACGGCCTTTGGACGGACCGATTATCATCCCGGCGGCCTTACCCAGAGCGAAGATTAGGCGCCGCGCATCTTCATCATACAGCTCTTCGCTTTTTATCCGCTGGGCTTTCAATTGATTGTTGAAAATGCGTTCGGAAAAATCTCCCACATAATCTTTAAGTATTGATTTCATCGTGTCAAGAATACCCGCATCAAGTTTAACCTTTTGTTTCTCGACTGCAACCTCGGGTTTTTCAACTGTTTTTTCGATCGGTTTCACAACCGGTTTTTCGGCCGGCTTTTTCACCTCATCTATTACCGGTTCAATTTCTTCAACAACCGGTTCCGGTTTTTTGGCGGCCTCTTCACCCTGGATCTCAACATCTATCAACCCCTCCAACACGGCAAAGATACTGTTTACCGAATCAAAATCATCTCCGTTGAGAAAGGTCCCGAGCATTTTATCTTTACTTATTTCGGCGATAACTCCTTTTGATCCACCAATGATCTGAATACGGTCAATCGACAGGTCGCCAACCGCGCCGATCGTTTCAAAAATAACGGTAGCCATCTGAGCGATCTCAGATTGCATCGCTACGCTTTCCCGACCACAAAAAACCTGACCTCGATTATTTACTGCGAAACCAGCATCCAGTCCTTTATCCTCGAGTTTTTTTATAATATCCTGAGCCATATTATCTCATTTTTTCGATAACCGCCTGAACTTTTGCCCGGGCCTGAGATGAACCCATTTCCTCAACCGCTTTTTTAACCAGAAAATCGATGATCGAACGCAACGCCTGAACAAAATCGTCTTCTTTCTCAGCCGGCGGATTATCCTTGAACTCGAACTTCAAATTAATGTTCCCAACATAAGGATTCAAATCTCCGCCAAGAATTCCCAACCCCTGATTCAACAGGGCCAGCCAGTGATTTTTATTTTCTTTGCCGCCAAATTCATCAATCAGCAAATTGATCTGCTGTAATTTTGAACTAATGCTCCGTGGTAATTGTATTTCGACTTTGGGTTCGGTTGCCTCGGTCGCCTCGATCTTTTTGATCAATTCTCCGGGTTCAGTTTCACGCGGGATCTCTACTCCCAGATATTTAGCACCGCGGGTAAAGATCACCAGACGGCTATTTCCATAGCAAATCGAAATATATTGAATATCACCTAAATTAAGGCTGTCGCGGATTACTTCCCCGGCTGAAGAAAAAAATGCGGTAAGATCCCCGACCGATGCTGTGGATGAACCCTTTACCGTCTCAACTGCACCATCATCGGCACGCACCACCGCATAGCCGACAATGCCCGGAATATTATCTAATTTTTCCAGATCACCCATTCGATCGCTTCCCCTTCATTCTATTTTTCGGCCAAAAAGGCATCCCATTTTTTCTTGAATAAAAGCTTACCATATAATTTCACACCTTCAGCCGAAACAAATTTTTCTAAACTCAATAATCCATCCTTGATCTGCTGGGCATCAAGCATACCCTGGATCTGTATATAAAAATTATCCTCATTTATTTTAAGGCTATCCAGGAATTTCTTATTAGCGTTGTCCAATTCTGCCCATTTCTGCATCAACACCAGACCATTACCGGCGAATGCATCAAAAAATATTTTTAAAGATTTGATCAGTTCGGTCATTTGCCGCTCAGCTTCTTGAGGATCATATATCAATCCCTGTTCTTTTAACCAGAGAATTGTTTTAGTTGCCTCATAACCACCGACTTTGGAATCGGCGATGATCTCACCAAGTGTTCTTTTGCCATCAATCTGCGCAATGATCTGCCAATCAGTACGTCGTAAAGCTACCGCCGTCTCCAGATCGCGGGTCGACTTAATAAGTACGGTTTCCATGGGTGGCATTTTTTGTTTTAATTCCTGCAGCTCGATACGGCGTTTTTCGATATTCTCAGCTAATTTTCCAACATCCTCGGATATTGTGTGTTCCGGGGCCTTGACCTCAAGCTCAAAAACACCTTTTTCAAGTTCAACAAATGAAAGATTTATCAAAGCCTCCATCCCGCTGGTAACGCCATCCGATGCATGTACAACCAGTCCATTATCAAGATAGATCTCACCCGGTACACTCCCACTAACCTTCAAGAGTCCGGTTTTTTTGGACCAGTTTATGAATTGTAATACATCGCTTAGATTGAACGCTTTAAGATTTATTTCAAAACCATTCATTATATTAACCTCAACCAATCATGCAGCAGAAAAAACAGCCGGCCGATCAATAGCGACACCCGAGCCATTATAGTATATCCAAAAGAAGCACCGAAAGCAACCATTAAAAACCAGATACCGATCTTGGCAAAACCGCCGAATACACCTTTGTGTTCTCGTGAAAAAAAGAAATAAATGATACCGGTCACAACCCCTACTGTAATCACGGGCACTGAGATCGCGCTCAGAAAAGCGATCAGACCGGGATGAGTGAAAAATTCCTTCCAGGCGGAGAGATCAATAAAGGACATAAGCGTTGCCTGCACCTGATCAAGGGCATTGCTCTGCAAATAAGTTATCAGATAATAACCGGAATAAGTTCCAACGATGAATGCGAGCGGCCAGCGGGATATCCAGCCGATCTTCGGTACCAGGCGCATAACCATCATTATTCCCAGGACAAGCGGAATAATATATAATAATTGCCCCTGGTAGAATAAGGGTAAAATCAGATTGGGTCTCAGAATATTGTAATAATAATAGACCGCCCAGTAAGCGGCCGAGACGCCAACGAACAGGTATTCGGCGAATTTATAAAAAGGATTGTCCTTATACAAAAAACTTAATATAAAAAGAGTGAGCAAGGCGGCAAGCCAGATGCCGATAGTATTCAGCATTATTTCTTGCTCCTTTTACCAGTCAGATAAAAAATATTGGCGACAACAATAAAAAATATGATCACGGCGTGAGCGATCGATTGGGCATCCATACCGCGGGACGCAGTTCCAATTCGTTCAACCAGCTTCTCATATTCAGCCGCGCCTTTCATACCGCCGATCAATCCTTTCAGCTGACCGGCATTAAGATATGGATAAAATGCGGGCGCGCTTACTGCGGTAACACCACCAGATACTTTTTTGCGGTAACGACCCTGCGCGATCATAACCCATTCTTTCACCCCGGGATCACCGGCCGAAAGACTGATAATCAGATCGATATTATCTAAATTCTTGACCCCCTTCATGATCTCAAATTCGGCGACTGGACGACCCGCATAATCAGTGGGAAAGGTCTGTGGAATATTCTCAGCCAGGGCTGAGATCACAACAATACCGCCGGCTTTATAGCCAAGATTGATAAAGTCCTTTCCATACTCCTTGCCATGTTCAGTTGCTGCCTGTTCCATTGCAGCTTGATTCAAAGGAATTCCCTGCGGCCATAAACCCATTGCGACTATTCTTATATTTTTAGAAAATAAATGATGGGCGAGCGCTTCATTCATCGGATAAACCTCGGGCATACTCGCCGGATCATAATCGCTTGAGATCAGCACTTTTGAACCAGGCAAGAGACTGTCGATCGCATCGTAGAATATCTGAACTGGTTCGCTGACCTCAATCTTCAAACCCAGGGGTACCAACAAAGGAACGATAACCGCTAAAAAAACAATCAAAAATATTATTCGGCGGTCCAATTTTTCCAGTCGCTCAGTTAATTTCATTTGCCTGATAAATAGGTCCTTTCAATGCCCAGCAGTATGCGCAACGACGTTGATACTACTCCCAGCGCAATACCGATCATGATCGCCCGCTGACCGGCCATATTTGGACCACCCATAATCCAATCACCGATCAGAGGCAGCTTATCCCAGATATAAGTACCGAGCGGAATCCGGCTTAAC
>MEUM01000076.1:11794-11934 GCA_001771735.1 Caldifarciminota bacterium RBG_13_43_14
AAGGTTGCTTCGGGCGTACGCGCTCGGAAAGCTCGATATGATGCGGAAGCGACAAAAAAAGCGAGCAATGCGAACATTGTTGATGACATCGGCAGATTGATATTGAAATACAACCAATCGAATGGAGAACCGCTTTCAAT
>MEUM01000077.1:0-812 GCA_001771735.1 Caldifarciminota bacterium RBG_13_43_14
AGGGTTACCGGGTGTATCGGAGCTTGACCGGTCAATCGGGCGACTGGGATCCGTTATCGGTCTGTGACCGTGCCAATGGTATACAATTTGCGTTTCCCACTCCGGAGAATGCTGAGGATACGATCTACGCGACCGATGCCGGTTTATTTCATTCATATACCGACAATACGGTGCGCAACGGGTTTACCTATTATTATGCGGTGAGTTCATTTGACAACAACAGCGTGAAGGCGACTTACGATTCGATTTTTGTAATTGATTCGGTATGGTATGCGCCGGACAGCAAATGGGTGTATGTGTATGATACCTTGGAGGTTACTGGTCCGAGGGAGTTGATCTTTGAGAGTGGCAAGATCGGGATTACGGCGGTGTCGCGCCGGGATCCGGCGAACTATGTGGCGGGCAGTTTTGCGATTACCCAGGATTATGGTAATCCGTTGCTGGCTGACTCCAATGTTGGGGTTATGATCACCTATCCTTTGGACATGACCGCGGATCCGTTCCATCTTGATTTTAGCAAGATCGCCTATGATTCGGCATTGATGTTGCCGCGTTATCAGGTGTATTTGCGGGATGTTTCGGATTCGACCCTGGAGACTTTTTCGGCGGTGTTAGGAGTTGGCGCCGAGACTCGTCAGGAGTTCATTGCCTATAATGGTTTGAGCATGGCGGTGGTATTGGCGCGGCCGGATATTCCAAGCAATGTTTCGATCTTTGATCGTATTGAGCAGGTAAGCGGCACTTATCCGGTGGACAGTTTGGTGAAACCCGTGATAGGGTATACAAATTGGGCCTACCGGGGCAATGATTAT
>MEUM01000077.1:836-1795 GCA_001771735.1 Caldifarciminota bacterium RBG_13_43_14
ATGGCGGCAAGTTCCGGATCACGCAGAACTATATGTCACCGGGGGATGAGCCGCGGCCTGCAATTGGTGAGGTGTGGATAGCGTATGCCCAGATCTATCATCCGGCGCCGCAGGGTGCGCGTTTGACCGTGACGCCGACGCCGGCGACACTGCGTACCGATACGACCTTTACCTTGAATGTCAAGGTGGTGCCTAATCCGTATCTGGTGCATAATGAGTGGCAGCAGACCTTTTCCCAGCGTCGTATCCGCTTCATCAATTTACCGTCGGAATGCACGGTTCGTATTTTTACCTTGAATGGCGATCTGGTTCGGACCATTCGCCATCATCATACGCTTGATGTCGATGAAGGCGAACAGCCGGTCACCAATAGTGCCGGTGGTGATGAGGCCTGGGATCTGCTCAGTGAGAATCGTCAATTGGTTGCCAGCGGGATCTATATCTTCCACGTTCAATCCGATGTTGGTGAACAAATTGGCAAATTCGTCGTAATCCGGTAGGAGGATATAATGAAATACATGAAATACCTTTGCGCACTCTTAATACTTGCAGCGCCGCTTTACGCTGATTTTGCCAAACTGGGAACATCCGGTGCTCAATTTCTTAAGATCGGCGTAGGACGCGGCGTGGCAATGGGCGAAGCCTTTGTTGCGGTCGCCGACGATGCTTCAGCTACTTTCTGGAATCCAGCCGGACTTGGACTGGTCAATAAACGTGAAGTCAGCCTGATGCATAATGAATGGATCGCTGATATTCGTCACGAGTATTTGAGCGTAGTTATGCCCATGGGCACATTCGGTACAATGGGCATTAGTTTGACCGCATTGACCATGGGTGAAATGGAGATACTTAGGGTTGATGATCCCAATACATCAATTCGCGAAGATACCGGAACTGGCACATATTTCAGCGTTGGCGATATGGCGATCGCCCTGTCATTTGGCCGCATGTTCACGGAT
>MEUM01000077.1:1803-5901 GCA_001771735.1 Caldifarciminota bacterium RBG_13_43_14
CGCCGGGTTTTCCGTGAAAGCGGTTGAGGAAAGAATATATGATATCCGGGCATCAGGACTGGCGGCGGATTTTGGTATTTACTACAACACCGGTTTCAAAGGACTTCGTATTGCTGCAGCAATGAGCAATTTTGGCGCTGACATTACTTTCAAGGGAAGAAATCTCGACGGAATTATGAATCCGATTTATGATAATCCGCTTGATTATGAAGGTATACCAATTGCGATTCGGACAACTCCATTTCCATTACCATTGATGTTCCGTTTTGGCATCGCGTTCAATCCGATCGAGAGTCAATCATCCCGTTTTACTGTTGCCCTCGACCTTAATCATCCCAATGATAATTATGAAACGATCAATCTTGGTCTCGAGTACGGTTATCTGAACACTTTGTTCTTGCGTGCGGGATACAGGGCATACTTGAATACTGATTATATGAAGGCAATGACCGGTGGCGCGCCGATCTATGATGAAGAAGGCGAAGTAACTGGTTATGAGTGGGGCGAAGAAACGGCCTGGCTCTTGAATAACTTAACCGGCGGTGTAGGTTTCAATCTTAATGCCGGTGAAAGAGTGTTCAAGATCGATTATGCATATATGAACAAAGGCGTTCTCAGCCATACTCATAGACTGGGATTGGCGATCGGTTTCTAAAACAAGTATGGCTTTGGGTTGCAGGAAACCTGCAACCCAAAGCCAGTAAGCGTAATAAATCGTTTTTTATAATTTAATGTTATTCTTGCGTTTTTTTTGGTTAGGGAAGCAAGGAGGAATGTTAATGAGGTTACTAATTGTGATATTATGTTTAGCGACGATCGCAATGGCTTCTGAATTTATTCCGTTCCAGGATATTCAGCAGCTGGCGGAAAGGTTTGTCGATCAGCGCTTTGGCGATCATTACTTCGAGTCATCGATAATTTATTATGGTTATGATGAACAACCCAATGCATATGCAATGATATTCCGAAACCATGATAATATGCCTTTGACCATTGTAATGGGCGCCCGTTATACAAGTTCACCAGTGGGTGAGATCATCCAAGCTCTTCCGCGCTGCCAGTCTCAGAGCGAAAAGCTTACCAATATTATAAATCGTCAGGGAATGGCAATGCCGAGATTTGTCCAGAATTATTATTTTGGACCTGGTGAGGAATATTGCGGATTTATCAGCCAGAATGGTGAATACTTGATCAATACCGGCACTTACAAAATCATTGAAAAAGACATGCTTATTGGCCGGCAACCAGTGCCGGATCCGGAACTGGAAAAACTCACCCGTGAAAAGTGGAATAAGTATTTTAAATGTGATAATTTTGCCAGCCGCGATAGTAATTATGTCCCGGGCGTTCCATGGATCGATTGGGTTTATGGCTGTTCACCGACCGCGGCATCAATGCTTTTCTGGTACTGGGATAGCCGCGGTTACGGACGCCTGGTCGATTATTTCTATTTGCACTGGGATTACCCGGAAGGTGAATGGAATGATTGTGCAAACGTGAATCGTGAACTTGCCCTGGCAATGTATACCGATTCAATGACCGGCGGCACAACGATCAATAATATTCGCAATGGCATGATAACCACCGCAAATTCATATAACGGTTATTCATTCAGCGGTTCTACTTCGCCGCAAGGCGGTTCATATAATCAATGGAATTTTACCTGGGTGAGACAGGAAATCGATGCCGCGCGTCCATTCCACTGGAATGTTCTTTATTATTATTATAGCGGGCAGTTCATAAATCATTCGATTACCGGAGTCGGTTATTTAACCGTACCGGGTGATTCGTTTGTTAAAGTGCACACAACCTGGGATAATGGAGAACCCTATTGGTCTTTATGGACTTATTATCAGGGAACATATTCTTATGATTATGTGGTCACCTTAATACCCGGTGGTTCAATAAATGACAATATCTTTCTTGATTGGCCGATAGGTGGCGGTCTTTATGATGCATATATTCTTTTCCATAATCTTAAGTATACGCTGCGCTGGTCCAGTGTTGGCAGTAATATAAACAGGGTCAAGATATGGTCATCGCGCGGGCGGGACGGAACCGCTTACGATACTTTACAATGGACATTAATACAGAACAACGCATCTAACACTGGTTCTTATGTTTGTACTATTCCGGGCGGTGCTGATACATTCCGGATTAATATCAGCGGTCTGAACAGCTCTAATGTGAGATTAGGTGCGGATGGCAGTTTTGGCCGCAGCACACCGGTTACCTTAAGCCATTCAGCCGGTATTGATTTGATCGGCCATTTGCCTACCAATGGTGGTTATACCCGCGATATTGTACGTTATGGTAATTATCTTTACGTCGCTGACGGTGAAAATGGTTTGGTTATCGCCAATATAGCTGATTCGACTTTGCCGGTTTTAGTCGGAACCTTGGCAATACCCGGCAATTCAATGTGCATTGCCTTAAGTCATCCTTATGTCTATGTTGGTACCCAGGAAAATATTTTCTATGTAGTATCCGTGTCCGATCCGCAGAATCCGTCTCAAGTCGGTTCGATCAGCCTTAATGATCAGGTAATGGATATTCATATTTCTGGTAATTATGCCTATGCTGCGGTCCGAGCTCAGGGATTGATAATAGTAAATATAACCAATCCAGCTTCGCCGAGCATCACCGGTCAATACAATACTCCGGGATTTGCCTATGATATTGATAAAGACGGCAATTTCGTTTATGTCGCGGATGCAACCCAGGGTGTACGGATAATCAATGTATCCAATCCATCAAGCCCGGTTGAAACCGGTTATAATAACACTAACGGTGTCACCTATGGACTTACCAAGGTCGGTAATTATTTATATGCGGCAGATGGTACGGCGGGTTTAAAAGTATTCGATGCCGCCTCAACTGATACATTGATACTGCTGGGATCATTTGATACGCCAACAACCGCCAGCAAGGTTCAATATCAGAACAATGTTGTATTTGTCGCGGATGGTAATTTAGGTGGAATTAGAGCAATCAGTGTTGCTAATCCATCAAATCCGTCTGAAGTGGGATATATTGAAGGCCTTGGCAGTTCAGGAAATATACAGCTTAGCGGCAATTTGATATATCAGTCCGATGGTCTATGTGGTACGCTAATAATCAACCAAACTCTTACCGGTATTATCGAAAGCCGATCAACTGCGGCTAATACTGGTTTTAGCATAAGTCCTTCCCCGGTGAAGCTGAATGGGCTTATTTCAATACGCATGAGCCATGATCATACTGCCATAACCAGCGTAAACCTGTACGATGCCAGCGGTCGAATAGTAGATAACATCTACAAGGGATTGGCAGAGAAAGGGTATACTGAATTTTCATGGCCGGTCAGGAATTTGCCGGCTGGTGTTTATTTTGTAGAAATGAAAACCAGTGATGTGCAAATGGTTGAAAAGCTTTTGATAATTAAGTAGTATTGACAAACAGGAGGTTAGTGGTTATAATATAATGAACCCAATCAGTGTTAGGTAGTTAATATAGTAATGTGCATAAGAAAGGAGCGTTGAGATGAAAAAAATGCTTATATTGTGTATGTTGGTAACCATGGTCTGGGGCGTGCAGAGAAGCAAGTCTTATATCGATGATGGCGGTTCTACTTCAGGCCCTCATTTGCCAGCAATGATTTTTGATGGTGCAGCGGTGCTGATCGATTCATCAGCGAACAACTATTCTGCCTGGACCCAAGCCCAGGAGTGCGTATCATATAGTCCGACCAATGATGGTCTGGAATTCGTAAGCCGCGGTTATTCCCCGTCTGGTTTGCTGAATGTTCATCAAACAGATGGTGCATTTTCATTCTGGGCTGATGATGCGGCAGTGTATAATCAGGAATATGGTCCGGCCCGGTATCCTGCATCCTGTGCTACTGACGGTCCGCATATTTCAATGCCGGTTCTAGACCCAGCAGCCTGGGGATTAATGGTTGCCCAGTGGGAAGAAGGCGGATGGTGGAACAGCTTCTGGGCATTGCCCGAAGATATTGGACCGGGTGATATAGGCACTCATAAGGTGATCGGCAAGCAGCTGAGCAATGGCAATATATTAGTCGTTGGCTATACCGACACGGACGAAATTTATTATCGT
>MEUM01000077.1:5946-8798 GCA_001771735.1 Caldifarciminota bacterium RBG_13_43_14
GCTACTGGTTATTATTATTGGGGCTTTGACTGCAATGGCGGCACTGCTTATATGTTCTATTATGATGCTTCGGTGAACGTTTTTTATCGTTCGACAACGGACGGTGTTACCTGGACCGCTCATACCGCATATAACTTGGTCCATCCTAATCCCTATACCAATAATCTGTATTTCTGGCAGCAGGTAGCAGTCACTGATGCCGGCAATCCGATCCTGGTCTTTGATGTCCTTGATAATGACGATTATTCAGGCGGAACCTATCCGTATCTTAGCAAAGTCTATATTTCAACCGGCTCTGGTGCCGCTTGCGTTGAGGCATCTGCTCCCTATACTAAATCCTGGTATCCTACGGTCGCGACCAGCGGCAATACCGTCGTTGTTATGTATCATGTTGCCCGCGCATCAAGCGGAGTTGACTCGCTTGCATTCCAGGATGTTGTCGCTGCGACCTCAATCAATGGCGGAGCTACTTTTACTACCCATCAGAATTTGACCTCTGGATTGACCAATCGTCCGGGTCTTGCCCAAATTGCCAAACGTCTGGATCTTACCAATGGCAATTTCTTCTATTTCTATGGTATTAACGCAGCTATTAACCAGGATCCGATCTGGCATGCCTGGCGTGATCCATCAGGTCTTGATCCGCATCGCTGGTATGTTGGCTGGCATGAAACTCCAACTGGTATTGCCGAGAATAAAACCACGCTTCCGTCCAGGCCAATGTTGAGCATCGGCTCGAACCCGGTTTCAACGCGCGCCAGCATTTCCTATGCGGTTTCAGTCAAGGGCGATGTATCGCTCAAACTGTATGACCGTACCGGCAGTCTGGTTCGCAATCTTGAAAACGGCTATCGTAACGCTGGTACATATAGCGTTAACGTCAGTACTGATGATCTGGCAAGCGGTACTTATTTTGTTGTACTCAATACCGCAGCCGGTGAAGTCAGCACATCGATGGTAGTTGTTCGTTAATCAAAGTATTGATTGGGTAAAAGGGCGGGTATTACCCGCCCTTTCGTTTTACAGATAGCGGATGACAGATAACAGATTACTGTTAACTGAAAAACAACCCCCCCCATCCTAACCCTCTTACCGTATTATCCCCAGCCAGTCACCGAGCAGGAATTGTAAGCGACCAATCAATAGGCTAATACGACCCATTACCGTATAGCCAAATGCCGCGCCAAAACCGATCATGATAAAAACAATACCAATTCGTGATGTGACTTTTAGTATACCTTTGTGTTCTTTTGAAAAATAGAAATAGGACAGGACGCAAAGAACACCAACAAGTAGAATAACCGACCAAACTACACCCCATGGCCCGGCGTGCCAGCGTTCGAAATTATGTGGCGTAAGAATAGTACCCTGGATTTGTTTGATAATACTGCCTTCAATGCCAGCCGGGATTGCAACACCAGTATAGTAGCCGATCGTGATACCGATCGGAATGCGCACCAGCCACGATATTTTTGGTATGAAACGAGTAAAATAGAGCGCACCGATAATCAGTGGAATTATCAAAACCAAACGACCTCGAAACAGCGGATTGAACAATACCGGCATTAAAATATTATGCCAGTAAAAAGTAACCGCATAACCGTTAGCCACACCCACGAATATATGTTCAGCCATTTTATAAAAAGGATTGTCTTTGTAGAGAAATGAGAAAATTGCCAGAGTGAGAAAGGCGCCAACCCAGGTCCAAATATTTGGGGAGAGGTTCATTTCCGCCTCCTTTTGATAAAGAAACCAATATTACCAATTATTATGAAAATAATTATGGCGATATGGGCAAAGGTTATAGAAGAGAGGCTTTCGCTTGCTTTTCTTCTTTTTTGGATTTTGAGCCGGGTTTCAAGTAGTTCTTCATATTCGGCCGCGCCTTTCATCCCAACCAGAAGACCCGAAAATTGACCACTCTGAAGGTAGGGATAAAAATCACTTGCTGAAACCGAGACAACACCAGCCGAGACCTGTACACCAAAACGATTCTGCGCATAGTAAACCCAGGTTAGAGGAATCGAGCCGTGGGAAATAGATACCAGTAGTTCAACATTACTATAATTTTTTATTTTTTTCATTAAAGGCAGGGTGTCAGTTTGATTGCCATAGTAATCATGTTGATAAACATTTGTTATACTTTCACCCATACCGATAATGGGAATTATGGGCGGCGGTTGCCATCCTAAGAAAACGTAATCACGACCGTAAATTATGCTGTCCGCATTCGACTGTGCCTGGCTATTGAATTCATTAACTATTTGATCCAGCGCCGATTGAGCAAGACCAAGAGGCTGGACGTATAAGGCTAAAGCTAGTACCTTGATGCGTTTCGTGAAAGCATGTCGCAGTACGGCAAAAGCCATAGGTTCCATTTCGGGTATGGACTGGGGATCGTAAGCAAAATCAATTATTAATGCCTTATCTTGATGAATTGTGTCAACGGAAGTAAAAAACTTTTCAGTTGGTGACATAACCCGAACTTTTTGCTGGATCGGAAAAATTAAAGGAATAACGGTGACAATGGCGAGGATAATATATATAATGCGGCGGTCAATTGCCATCAATCTATCAAAGATTTTCATTCTCCGCCTCCGAGCCAGGAACGTTCAATGCCAAGGATGATTTTAAGCTCAGTCGCTAACGCGCCCAGAGCGATGCCTAACCCGATTCCCCTTTGACCGACCACAAGAGGAAGATCCATAATCCATTGGGCAAAAGCAGGAAGGTGCCTGGAAATCCGGTCACCGATTGGCAGAATACCTATCATAATGATGAAAGCAGCCGTTAATAGTAGCGTCGCCTCGGTAGAACGAGCGCGGAATGCACGATAGGAGGCTGAAGCCATA
>MEUM01000078.1 GCA_001771735.1 Caldifarciminota bacterium RBG_13_43_14
GATCCGACAATGCTGCCTCGCCCAGGATTACCGACAATTCAGCTGCCTCTTTACCGCGCGCATAACACGCAATCAATTGATTAAACGAATCAGCATGATCTTCCCTTGTTTTACCTTTGCCAATGCCCTTATCCTTTAAACGCGACAATGACTGCTGAACATCGATCGGTGGCGATATCTTTTTACGGTACAATGATCTTGAAAGTATCACCTGACCCTCGGTAATATACCCGGTAAGATCCGGGATCGGGTGGGTCTTATCGTCTTCAGGCATGGAAAGTATCGGGATCAGGGTTATCGAACCTTTTTTATCTTTTATCCTTCCGGAACGCTCATAAACGCTGGCAAGGTCAGTATACAGATAGCCCGGATAACCACGACGCCCCGGTATTTCCTTACGGGCAGCCGATATTTCACGTAAGGCCTCGGCATAATTGGTCATATCAGAAAGTACGACCAGAATATGCAATCCTTTAGTAAAAGCAAGAAATTCCGCGACCGTGAAGGCGACGCGCGGGGTTGAAACTCTTTCGATCGCCGGATCATCAGCCAGGTTCAAGAACAGCACCACCCTTTCCAGTGCGCCCGACCTGGTAAAATCCTGAATGAAAAAGTTCGCTTCTTCAAAGGTTATGCCCATCGCGCCGAAAACAACGGCAAATTCCTGTTCCTTGCCAAGAACTTTTGACTGGCGGACGATCTGGGCAGCGACCCGGTTATGGGGCAAACCCGAACCAGAGAATATCGGCAGCTTCTGTCCGCGCACCAGTGTATTAATACCATCGATCGATGATATACCGGTTTGAATAAATTCATTCGGATAGTCACGGGCAGTGGGATTAATCGGCGCGCCGTTAATATCGAGCATGGCTTCTGGTATTATTTCCGGTCCGCCATCTTTTGGACGTCCCAAACCATCGAAAACCCTGCCCAGCATATCGCTGGAAACGCCAATATGCATGGTGCGACCGAGAAAGCGCACCCGGCAATTAGCGACATCAATACCGCTCGATCCTTCAAAGATCTGCACCAAAGCCTTGTCCTGATCAACCTCTAGAACACGACCTCGTTTTTTCTCACCGCTGGAAGTATAAATCTCGACCAGCTCCTCGTATTTTGCACCCTCAACCCCCTCAACCAGCAAAAGAGGTCCGGCAACTTCGCGGATACTGCTATATTCCTTTATCATTTGCCCTCCTTCACCTCAGCTGGTATGGCCTTTTCTTCCTTCACTTTTAGTTCATGTATCAATTTGCTGAATGCATCGTCAAGTTCTTTGCTTATTTCATCGATTTTATTTATTTCATTTTCAGGTAAATAACGCATACGCGATATTCTTTCCCTTACCGGCATTTGAATAATAATCGAAAAATCCACACCACGATCCAGCGCCTCGCGGGCACGCTCGTAATACCGGAGGCAAATAGCAATCATTTTATACTGCTTGGCCAGTGATGAATAAGTATCGATCTCATGAAAAGCATTTTGATGCAAGAAATCCTCGCGTATCGACCGCGCGCCTTCCAGGATCAACCGGTCTTCAGGTGACAAAGCATCGACACCGATCAAACGGACTATTTCCTGAAGTTCGGACTCCTGTTCCAGTAGACGCATCGCTTCTTTTGATAATTCAACATAGTCCTTGGCAGTCTGCCGGTTCATATCTTCGCTGACCTCATCCTTATAAAGCGAATAGGAATTAAGCCAGGATATTGCCGGAAAATGCCGTTGATAAGCCAATCGGTCCTCAAGGCCCCAAAAAACTTTTACCACCCGTAGCGTAGCCTGAACTACCGGGTCAGAAAGATCACCGCCCGGAGGAGAAACTGCTCCAATAACGCTTAATGCACCTTCCCTTTCTGGTCTGCCCATGGCTTTTATACGACCGGCCCTTTCATAAAAAGAACTGATCTTTGAGCTTAAATATGCCGGATATCCTTCTTCGCCCGGCATTTCTTCAAGGCGTCCAGATATTTCACGCATCGCTTCAGCCCAGCGCGAAGTTGAATCGGCCATTACCGCTACCGAATAACCCATATCGCGGAAATATTCTGCAATCGTGATACCGGTATACACTGATGCCTCGCGGGCCGCGACCGGCATATTCGAAGTGTTGGCGATAAGCACGGTCCGGCGCATTAATGGTTCGCCGGAACGAGGATCCTTGAGTTCCGGGAATTCCATGAGCACATCGGTCATCTCATTACCCCGCTCTCCGCATCCAATATATACAATGATCTCGGCGTCGGCCCATTTTGCCAGCTGATGCTGAATAACTGTTTTCCCCGAACCAAACGGTCCCGGACAGCAGGCAGTTCCGCCTTTGGCGATCGGGAAAAAAGTATCCACCACACGCTGACCGGTCGTGAGCAGCACGGTCGGCGCTAATCTTTCCTTGTAAGGTCTAGGTTGACGCACGGGCCAGCGCTGCAGCATGGTGATGTCGACCGTACCGTTATCGGTTTCAAGCTCGCCGATCTTATCGGTGATCAAATACTCCCCTTCTTTCAAGCTTTTAATTTTACCATGAACACCGGGCGGTATCATAATTTTATGCAAAACCAGAACTGTTTCGCGCACCTCACCGATTATATCGCCCGGACCCACTTCATCGCTTTTTTTTATGATTGGTAAAAAATGCCATTTTTTATCCCGCTCCAGCGCCGGTACTTCGATACCGCGGCTGATATTATCGCCGGTTTTTTCCCTGATAATATCAAGCGGTCTTTGAATACCATCGAATATCGATTCAATAAGACCCGGACCCAGTTCGACAAAAAGCGGCTGATCGGTCATGAATATCGGGTCGCCTGGACCAATACCTGATGTATCTTCATAAACCTGTATCGATGCTGAATCACCGGACAACCCTATAATCTCACCGACCAGTCGTTCATCGCTTACCCGCACCACATCATACATCTTACTTCCTGTCATCCCGCGCGCTACAACCAGCGGTCCGGAAACTTTTGTAATTTCGCCTTTTCTCATTTATCCTCCACAAAGACATCGGCACCAACCGCTTTTTTAATAACCCCGCGTATCCGCTCAACTGCCAATTGTGTTTTCCCCCGGCCAGTAGGCACCGGGATCAAACATGGAACGGTTTGACTCCGATATTGTATTAGTATATCATTAAGTTCTTCAATATAATTTTCAGTGAAAAAAATTATTTTATAACCCTCACTGATCAAATCCTCCATGACTTTCTTGCTTTCACCTTTCTGGGTATATACAACCCGCGCACCAGTTGCAAGAAATGGCATGATCGTCTCCCGATCACCAATGATTGCAATTGCTTTACCAGACATCAGAAATACTCTCCTTTAACTGATCGATCGGTACTTCATTTATTTTACCCCAATATACCTGGCGCAATTTTTTCATCTCACTCATTTTCATTTGATAATAACCGAATAGCGGTTCAACACCAAAAGTTAAAAACCGGGCCTGACGCAGGAATTCAAGCCGGCGCTCCTCGCACAACCGCTCTAATCTCAAAAAAGAATAATTTTGCTCAATAAATAATCCGCCTTTTTCAATCAAAAAAAGATAGGGTGTAGTGAAAAATACCTTGCCCAGAACATCCAGCGGCGCCGACAGATTCTCGGCGAACATCTTATATTCAATTCTGCCGTATGATATAAAAACTTGCTCAAATATGTCCCGGCTGTTCTCAAAATTGCGCGCGCGGAAAAAACTCCGTATATTTTCCAGATCGAAATTAAGCTGGTAAAACATCATAAAAAACGGTGCAAATGAGGCCTTCTGCAATAGATAATGGCATAATATCTTATCAAAACTTGTAGAAAGTATAAAAGGATCCTTATCTGAAGCATAACGCTCGACCAGGGATGCGATCTCGGGCCAGGACTCGACCTCGCTCCCCGGATTTTCATATAGTAGTTCTGCTGATCCGTTCTTTATCTTGACCTTCAGGTTATGCACCTGTTCAGGCCAATCGATCAATTGCCTGACCTCATTATGAAAGCAATATTTGTTGAAAAATTCTCGAACTTTCCTTTCCTCAACGGCGATCGATCTCAACAGATCACGGTCAGCTGCGTATGGCGTATCCGCCAGTATCACGCTGAAACTTTCGAGTCCGGCACTCATCAAACGATCAAACTGGCTGCGATTGAGCAAGCGGGCTTCCCGGGCACGGATAATGCCGTTAGCAAACGCATACCTCGTATCTTCAGTTCCGGCTATCATTTTGACATTGATGTTTTCATGATCTGGCCTTTTTCATCAAGGGTTACGATCAGTATCCGTTCGAGTTTTGCGCGATCCCTGGTATATACTTTTTTCTTAAATTTGAGCCGCGTGATCTTTTTAACGGCCTTGGGCGCACCGATTGACAGTTTACGATAAATGCTGGTTTGCGGTGTTATTATCTGGTCGGTAATCAAAGGCTTAACATCCTTGAATTCAGAGAAATTCTTGTATATCTGCTTAATGATCTTACTGATTTTGTTTTTTTCCATTGCCAACGCTCCTGATTTTAGGCTGGTTTTTTGATACGATAAACAGCATCTCCGTACAATACGAATTGCAGAAGTGTTTTCTGATCATCATCGTCAAGAAAACCATTTATCCTTAATGTCTTTCGGGCAAAATCGACCTTTGCATTTTTCAAGGCTTCGCCCGTGGTCAATCCCTGATTTGTGTATTCAAAGAAGTATTTTGCCAGCAGATCAGCTTCACTTGAAGGCGGTTCGGCTGGTCCATAAGCGATCGTAGTTGAACCGCAGAAAGCCCCGAGCTTTTCCTGGTCAAGAAAATGCAGGCAGAGTGCATTAGAGCTGGTTTTCTTCAAAATATTAGCGCCATAACATGCCTCGCTCATCACTATACTGCTTGCCTTTTCAACATTGTCAATGCTCAATGCTATCGGATAATCATTATTATCCTGCCCATACCAATTGCTCGACACTTTACTGCCATGCACATTAAAATAAAGATATTTCTTGTTGCTCAGCCATTTTTTGTCGAAATTATCCGCGGTTACCGGCGGTGAGACTTTTAATTTCTTTACATCACCGATCAACTGGAAGACATCAGCCGATGCCTTTTTCCACACCTTGGCAGTCATGCCAAAGCTCGTATTTGAATCAACCGCTGGTTTTGACAATTGACCGATCACAAACCCGGCGCTTTTATTATCCGGAATGCGGCTGCAGCTGC
>MEUM01000079.1 GCA_001771735.1 Caldifarciminota bacterium RBG_13_43_14
GAAATCTTCATAATTTCAGCGATTTCTTTGTATGATTGCCCTTCAAATTGAGCGAGGGTCAAGGCTAGTCTCTGGCGATCTGGGAGCAAAGCAATCGCTTTTCTTACCAATTCAATGGTCTGGACCTGAATGTGATCGGTTTGGGTCTTCAACGCATCCGGCACTATCTCCTTTTCTGACAATTCATCAAGTGATAAACATAACCGTTCCCTTTTATTCCGATGATCAAGACAATGATTTACCACGATCCGGTATAACCAGGTTGATACTTTTGATTTTCCCTTGAATTTCCCGGCATTACGCCAGACTTTCAAGAAAATTTCCTGCGCCAGATCGGCGACATCATTCTGGTTGCCGGTAAAACGATATATTGTATTGAACACTGCATTTTCATATTTTTTCACCAGCCGTTCAAATGCCGATTCACTACCCTGCGCGGTCTGGGCGAGCAACCGGGTATCTTCATCATTAATGCTGTTGACCATATCTTATTATATTTGACTATCTACCCACGTAAAAGGGTTAATCAATAGAATCAACTCCTCTTTATTCTTAGACGGTATAATAATGTAGTTAATTGTGCATGATCTGATGGTTTTAGGTTGACATGCTGGATAAAATTGATATTATATATGCAATTACGCAACAAATGGAGGTTTATCATGGCCGAAGAAAAGAAAGAATATTTCCTGTGTCCTTTTGGTGAAACGAGCAAGCCGCGCTTGTGCCCGGCTAAAAACATAAATGCCGGCTGGAAATGCCCCATGGAAAAAGGTGATGAATGCGCCCTTGCCAAAATCGTCGATGCCCTGACAATAATAAAAAGCGGGTACTGATCGGTTATTGTAAACTCGAGAATATTTATTCCTTAAAATTATAAATCTCTTGGCTAATTATTGAATCTTCATTTTAGCTCTGGCATGACTTTCTGAATCTCTTCCATATAACTCTGTATCTCCATTTTGCTGAACTTTTCATAAGCCCTGGCAAATAAATCTTTCATTTTCTGTTCATTACCCTTTTGCTTATGCAGCATACCCAGATAAAAAAGAGCCAGCGCGATTACATACGCATTCTTCATGCTTTCGGCTTTCTCAAGACATTCCTCCAAAACTTTTTCGGCGCTGTCAAAATTCTTCCGGTCGAGCTCGATCCTCCCCATCACCAGACAACATAAAGTAATTTCCTCTTTTGAATTTAATTTCTCGGCGGTCTGGTGAGAATCCTGCAACCAGACAATTGCTTTATCAATATTGCCCTTCTTAATCTCGACCTCTGCTCGCAGCCGGTCGTTCTCAGGTTTAAGACCCATTAATTCATATTCCGCGATCATTTTTCCAGCTTCCTCAAGGACTTTTTCCGCCTCCTCGATCCGGCCCAATCCAAGATATGCAATTGCGGTATTATTAAGGACCGATGCCTGCCGATTTATAGCCTGGATCAATCGGGCAAGCGTCATTGCTTTTTCTGAAAACGCCAAAGCTTCTTCATATTTTTCCATTTTCGCCATCATAAAACTAAGATTAGAACAACACAATTCGACCATATCCGGAATATTCAAACTCTGGGCGATATTCAGTGCATCATTATGCATTTCCAGACATTTATCCCAGTCACCGGTAATAGCATATAACAAAGCAAGATCATTCAATGAATTTGCATAATACACCCGGTCACCTGTGTTCTTCCTTATTTCCAGCGAACGCTTGTGATAATCTATTGCCTTGTCGGTTTCAGCTAACTGGTGAAAAACATTGCCGAGATTATTAAAGCTATTGCTCAAACCGCGTGGATCATTTACGTTCTTCCGATGTTCATAACTGCGCATAAAAAATTCTTTTGCATTCGTCCAGGCTCCCTTTTCAAAGTGAATCGTTCCAATTGTATTTAGCGCATCGGCAATTTCACTTTCATTTTCGCTTTGCTGGAACACTGCTAATGCCTGGGATGCAAGCTTGAACGCGTCATTATAATTCCCTAATTTCATGTATATCCAGGCCGCAGCTTGATCGCATTTCGCGACTTCAACAGCATGTTCGACCGGATTCAGCATTTCCTTTGCTTTATTATAATAGTCAAGGGCTTTTTTCAGATCGCCCATACGCTGACAGAGTAAACCCAGTTGTCGGGTGATCTTCACTTTATGTTCGATCGGCAGATCATTATACTTTCTAAGATCATGATAATATTTAAGCGCGGTAATATGATCACCCAACAAAGTATAAATGTCAGCCAATTCTTCAATTATCTTTATCTCTACGCCAACATCTTTTATCTTTCCTTTTTCGATTAAATCAAGACAGTTCTTATATCGTTTTATTGCATCCTGATGAGCATATATTTCCTTCAGTTTTTCCGCAGCCTTGATATTGTAATTAAATGCATTTTCCCATGATTCGGCCATCAAATAATGATGGGCAAGGCTTTCATAAACATCAACCAGTTTACCTCCATGCATTGATTCGATCGCCTGGGCGATCTGATTATGCATCCATATGCGCTTTGCATTACCGACATCTTCGTATAATGTGCGCTGCAATAATATACTGCTGAAGCGATACTGATCTGAGTCTTCGAGCTCAACCAACATATATTTAATACTGGCATCAAGCAGATCGATCAAATGACCTTCATTTTTTTGCGTAACATGATGTAACAAAGCAAAATTAAAACGATATCCGATCACCGAAGCGATATTCATTAGCTCTTTGATCTCAGGATCTATTGCACTTAGCCGACGCCTCATTAGATCACTGACGCTATCCGGCAATATAACCTTGTTGAATTCCTGGAATTTCCAGTTCCGACCATCCCAGACCAGCGAATTACTTGCGATCAATGTCCCTAATATTTCTTCTATATAAAATGGATTACCTTCGGTTTCATCATATATTCGTGTTATTATTTCCTCTGGTGCCGTTAATCCAATAGCAGTATTTATCTTATTAACCGTATCTTCATAAGTTAAACCTTTTAAAGTCAAACGGGAAAGACGATGCTCCCGGCTCAAAACCTGCAAAAAGCGTTTAAGTGGATGACCGATCGCTATCTCCTCGACCCGGTATGCTATACAGGCCAGTATCGAATTAGAACTTATATTGCGCACCACATAGGCAAGCATTTCAATGTCAGCTTCGCGCGCCCATTGCATATCATCGCAGAATAGTACGATTGGACCATTTTGCGAGATCAGATGAAATACTTGTAGGACCGATTCGAATAAGCGTATTTTTTCATACTCGGTCGGCAATTGAGAAGGTTCTTCATAAATGTTCATTGTGATCTTAAGTTCGGGAACGAATTTTACCAGCTCGGCTTTGTAAACCGGTAGTAATCGGCCCAGCAAATTAACGTATGCGTGACCATTTGATTCAATAAATTGTTTTATCAATTGCATAAAAATATGATAGGGCGGCGTTGTGCCGAACTCAAAAGGTCTTGAAGCTAAAAGCAAGGCATCATGTAATTGTATAAATGAGCCGAATTCATTGATCAATCTGGTTTTACCGATCCCCGCTACTCCCTCGACGACGGTAAAACGGCCTTGATGATCAAACGTGTTCATGAACGTTTCCTTCAATGTACTGAGCTCATTGTCACGATTCACGAATCGGCTGAAATTAAGTTTGGGCGCAGTATCGCGGCCATTGATTTGAGTCACATCACAACATTGATTGCGGCCTTTCTTTTTCGCTGCGTACAATGCCTGATCAGCTTTAGCGATCAGTTCATCTGCATTATTTATCTCATCACTGTAGGTCGCGGCACCGATACTAGCCGTGATCCGAAGGTCTGGTTGTTCATTACCGGTAAAAATATGATGCCGGATCTTGTCAAGCAGTCGGTTCGAGGCTGCGATCACTGCTTTTGAATCAGTATTCGGCATGATCACAGCAAATTCATCACCACCATACCGACAGGGAATGTCCATTTCCCGGCATGTATTTTTGATAATCTGAGCGATCTCGACCAGTACGCGATCACCCCTTAAATGGCCATAATTATCATTGACATCCTTAAAATGATCGGCATCGATCATCACGACACTAAAAGGAATATAGCTGCGCCTTGAACGGGCAAGTTCCTGACGCAAACGACTGAATAATTCACGTCGGTTATAAATACGTGTTAGATCATCTAATGGCATAGCCTCATCTACTGAATGATTATACAATTAGAATTAGTGTTGTCAACTATTGGCAAAGGGCAATAAAAATTGATACCGGATTCTGGATGCTTGATCCTGGATTTCATTGTTCTTCTGGTCTATCTTGTTTATTCAGTCTGTTTCGTTATTGGAATTGGTTTGGAATTTTCCGCTAGTGGCGGATCAGCCTTAGGCTGAAGATATTGTTTAGAATTTCGTGCTTCGGATTTAGGTTTTTTTGTCAGAAATATAATAGGTAGCTCGCCTTTATTGCACCGATCAAGTATTTAGGATCGAGTTCGCCATCATTATTTTCATCAATTCGATAATCATTTATAGCAACATATATCCATGACTTAGGCAAGAAGTTCCAGGAGAAAAGCGCACCGGTTCGCATTGTGTTCAATCCGGTGCTGCCAAAATCGATCCCCGGTGTGGTCATGACCAGTTCAGTAAACACGCTCAGTTTTATTACTGCATTGAAGCGATATAGAATATTCGACCGCAGACGCGGTGTCATCTCAATAATCGCATTGGTCGTATCCCATTCGATCCAAAGATTGGAACTTATACCGACGCTCAACGGATCGATGATCGAATAGTTATAGCTGAAAGAATTACTGCTTCGATAAGCCAGATAATCACGAAAATAATTGTAAGTATACGTGTAATTCGTGCTCAAATTGCACCAGTGACGCATCAATCTGCCCCATATTGACCAATTGAACTGGCGGAACAGATAATTGGTGTCCGCTTCATAATAGGGACCGGCGGTCAAGGAAAGGTCAAAACCCCAGTTATGCTTGAAATTCGGGTTTATTTCGACCATGCCGAGCGTCGACCATTTATCACTTCCTGGTTCCTGGACTAAATAAGCACCGGGCGCAATAAATAAATTCCTTACATAACTTTTTCTCCATTGATAATATGGTCCACAGAGTAAAAGTATTTCTTTCATTCCCGCCCAGGGCACAAAGCCGATATCCGAAACATCAAACGAATCATTAACAACCTGGGCTTTGGCGATCGTCAAAAAATTGCCAATCAAGCCAAAAAACCCGGTGTTTGCCGCCCAGCCACATTTTTGATTATGATCGCTGGCTGCTCCTTGAAGAATGAATTGATTCATACCTTGACGATATACCAAGTCCATGCCGATTGTTTGATTATAATCGTCAGGATCATGAAAAGAGCCGCTGTACAGCAAACCGATATCTGAATTGCCTATAATTCTATGTTTAGCGCGCAACACGCCGAAACCTCGATCAGGATCTACAAGCGTATCTCCATCACAGATATGTTCGTATTCATCCGTATATGCACCCAGAAATCCAATATTCCAATCCTGGGATTTTATTGTGACCTTACCGCCGCCAATGATCGGAATTGCCTCACCATTTACTGACTTGCCGACGCGGCGTGAATAGAAAATTTCAAGTGGATCAAAAAATCCCTTACCTTCGCCAAAATCCGACATCCGGAAAATATCTTTGCCTTCTAAAAAGAACGGTCGGCGCTCATCCAGATATGTTGGATAACGACCAAGATTAAGTGAGAACGGATCGGATTCGATTTGGGCGAAATCGGGAAAAGCAGTAGCATTAAAAGTCATCTGGGGAGTTATGTCCCATTTTACATTCATGCTTGCGCTTGGTTTATATTCGGGATCTTCGCCAGTGTAATTATTATAACGAAAATAGGCTTCCGGGTACAATTCAAAATAATAACCCTGGGATCGCGGCCTTACCCCGGTCAAAGCGGGCCACTTTGAGATCATGTCTCCTTCGATCTGGGTTACTTCAGTCCAATAATCAGTTTCGTTATTTTCGGTAATATAACGCAAGAATTGTATGCCCCATTTCTCTAAACCTTTTTTATACCGTATCGATTTAAAAGGTATCTTGAATTCAACTTCATAGCGATCATCATATTTTTTGATCGCCTTGTACCAAACGCCATCCCAGGAATCATCATAAGTGCGCCCGTCATCCACGATCCAGCCGTCGTCGAACAATCCGCTGGCGTTGAGCAGAAAATAATAAGCCGTGGTCCGGCTGCCGAACGGATCAATAGCGACCGCAACATTGTCCTCTTCTTTGGTCAATCCCCTGGTAAAACAGTAGTTCTCCGTATAGCAACGAAACGCAAAATACAAATTATGATCGTCCTGTAGCGCATAGACAACTGTTCGATCGCCTGCCGGTTCTTTTTCATCCGGGTAATGCTGGACAAAATCATAGGCCGAATCGCCGGCCAACCATATGTTCTCGATATAACCGTCAATAACCGGTCCAGGTTCGACATAGGTCATCTGCAGTTGTTTATCGCTACATAATAAAAATAGCGTTATGATCAATGACATTTTTTCCCCCTATATTGCGATATTATAATGGATTTTTCAGTATCTGTCATCATAAACATTTATATAAGACGAAGAACCTAGCAAAAAGTTTCAGATTTCAACCTTTGCTTGACATTCTTTCAGGTAACAATATAATATGTTCAGAAGGAGGCGAGATGCTGATTTTTCTTATTGTTATCACCCAATGGTTGTCGGATA
>MEUM01000080.1:0-2190 GCA_001771735.1 Caldifarciminota bacterium RBG_13_43_14
AATGCAATCACCGTTTACAATAGCAATCCGGATTCTTTGACCTTGCGTGCGGTCGGGCTCGGTTTTGAAACCCATAAAACCAAATGGACCTGGCTGCTTGATAAAACCAACACCCCTGTAATTATCGTACGCCGTCATAGTGATGCTAATTTCAACTTTCAAGCAACCGATCGTTTGGTCATACTCGACGCTAACCGCAAAATACTCAATCCACCTGGTCCGATCAATGTTTTAAGTTCCGATTCTTTTACCTATAATGACATGTGGGGCAATGCTATTCCTGCATGCAGTGTTACGCTCAGCAATCCGGTGGGCGCAATTGCCGGATTACCGGTCATAGGTTATGTTGATGTTGCGTATAGTCCGGGGATTACGATCAAATTAGTTGGCGATAAACTGGTGCGCGGACCGGACACCTTGCTCGACAATGTTGAGAACCTGCAATTTGCTTATGGAATGGATATGGATGGTGATGATATAATCGAAACCTGGGGCAATACAATGCCTGGTTCTTTTGCGACCCAAGGAAGAAAATGGGCAATACGATATACCATGGTCGTCACCTCACGTCCCATGGGCGGCTACCTTTATCCAATGAACTCATACCTGATCGAAGACCAGAACATAGCATTAACCGATGCTCAGCGAATGCGCAAACGAACTTTTTTGAACGGTATGATCTCACCGATGAATCTGCAACCATAGGAGGCAAAAATGAAGAACGAACGATGTTCAGAAGCTAAGAAGCTGAGAAATTGTGCAAAGAATCCGTCGCCAAATTTCTTAGCCTCAAAATTTCCCAGTTTCAATGTTTCAAGACCGGGTATTGCCCTGCTGGTCGCCCTGGGAACAATGATCGTCATTATTATTATCGGCTCATTGGCGATCTATATGATCACCCGGGGATTGACCGTAACCGGCGGCCAAACCCGTTATGAAACCGCTTATGAAGCCGGTGTTGCCTCGCTCGAAATCGGCATGGCTCGAGCTGAATATCTTAACCAGAATCTCGATCTTATTGATACCACTGAATTCATACGCGTTGGCGCATATAAATGCACTTTGCATGTGGAAAGAACATCGGCAGTTGCGGTGACAATGTCAGGAACCGCCATTAAATTTGCCCGGGGTATTTCCGGTCCTGGTTCAACCCCGGCTTTTGGCAGTTATCGTACATATTATATCAGCGCTCAGACGATCGGCAATACCGGCGAACAGGTAATGCTTGAGGTCTTGCAGCGCTTTACTATTTTAGCACAGGATTAGGAGGCGAAAATGGAGATTAATAAAAACTCTCGAATATTAAACAAAACAAGCAGTATGGTGTTCGTTCTGGCAATACTGGTCACAGCCAATATGCTTATTGCTCAGGAAATGGCACCATATTGCTGTGCACCGCCGTTTGTGACCACGGTGGTTCCGCCCAATATTTTGATCTCGTTTGATAATTCAGGCAGTATGTGGGATTGGGCTTATAGCACGACAACATTATACATGACCGATACGAGCAAATGGTATGGTTATTTCAAGCATGATTCAATGTATCGATGGGCAGCTAATCACTGGGAATCAGACCCGACTGGCATATGGCCCGGCAATATCTTGAACTGGGCAGTAATGTCCCGTGCTGATGTTGCAAAAAAAGTGCTTACCGGCGGCAATGGCAATCTGGTTGCAGGCAAAGCCCGTCTGGTCGGCGAGGGCCGATTAAGCTGGACCAAAAGGTATTATCGAAACTCTACTAATTATAATACTTTTTCAGTCACTCATTCTGCTGATGTCACCTATATTAGCGTAAGCATAACCGGCATTAATCCGCCGATCAACAGCACTTTGGGCAGCACTGCGATCCAGGTCGATATTCCCGAGATCGAATACCGCGGCGTGCTCGATCAAATCGGCGATAAGGATAATGACCAGCACTGGGATGATGATGCGCCGATATTCGGACTGTGGCATTATAATACTGACCGCGGCGGTTATATAAGAGATTATCTCGGCGATCCGGATATCATTGATCTCCGAAATCATATTAATCTTGTTGACTGCGATACCTGGACTCCGCTCGCCGAGAACATGTTCGAAATCTGCCATTATTTTTCACAGTCACCGCCGCATTATTATAATGCGGATTATACGCGCAATCCCAAAGGTTTACATGACCCGTATTATGATAAGCATCTGCACGAT
>MEUM01000080.1:2363-2693 GCA_001771735.1 Caldifarciminota bacterium RBG_13_43_14
ATGTCTTTATTCTCATGTCAATGATTTAAGGCCGGATACCGGCACAGGCTGGGGAAATCGCGAATTGCCGGATGATCAGTCACTAACTACTTTTATTATTTATGCTTTTGGTACGATCGGTTCGAATCTATTAAAAGAAGCGGCAATGTGCGGCGGTTTTAAAGACAAAAATGCCAATAAGTTACCCGATCTTCAGGAAGAATGGGATGAGGACGGCGACAGCATACCGGATAATTATTATGAAGCTAGAAATGGCTGGGAACTTGAAGATGCGATCAAAAAAGCGATTATGGCAATGCTCGAACGCATATCCTCGTCATCCGGGGTCAG
>MEUM01000080.1:2706-15773 GCA_001771735.1 Caldifarciminota bacterium RBG_13_43_14
GGTACCAAGGCTGGCGGCGCTACTGCCGCCTCTCAATTCTATCCGCGACGCACTTTTCCGGGCGGCGAAGTTCTTACCTGGATTGGAACCTGCCAGAGTCTCTGGATCGATCCTTATGGCTGGTTACGCGAAGACAATGCCGATCCGGCAACCCTGCATTTAATCAATGATAATGTGATCACCATGGAATTCGATCCTAGCGCCGGCGGTTCGGGCAATGTCGTCGTAACCAGATTGCGCGATCAGAATGGCAGCGGTGATCCAAACCAGTTCATTCCGATCGGTACGATCCCAATCGAGGACATGATCCCGATCTGGGATGCAGGCAAATGGCTGTGGAATCACAGCCCTGCCCAGCGCAATATCAAGGCCTTTATTGATGGAAATAAAGATCATGTTGTTGATCCGGGTGAAATATGGAATTTCACCGCGGCAAATGCGGCGACTTTCAGACCGCATCTTGGAGTCGCATCGGATTCGGTCGCTCAGTTATTGATCAATTATGTGCGGGGAACCGATGTTCCTGGCTGGCGCTCAAGAACTGCCGACAGCAAGGTCTGGAAACTTGCCGATATAATAAATTCAAATGCGATCGTAATCCAGCGGCCGGTAGAACGTTATGATTTTATTTACGGCGATAACAGCTATGGTGATTACTATGACCTGTATCGCGACCGTAGACAGGTAGTTTTTGTTGGTGGCAATGACGGCATGCTGCATTGTTTCAACGGCGGTCAACCGGTCGAATTGATGAGCTCCTTGACGCCAATTCAGTATTTACCAAACGGTTATGATCTTGGTCAGGAGATCTGGTCATATATTCCATACAATCTACTGCCCCATTTGAAATGGCTGAAAGAACCCCTGTATTGCCATGTCTATTATGTCGACATGAAAGTTTATATCACCGATGCCCAGGTCTTTGCCGACGATGCCATTCACCCCAATGGCTGGGGAACAGTACTGGTGGGCGCAATGAGATTGGGCGGCATGCCGATCACAAGCGCAGTTGATACCTGTTATTCATCATACTTCCTGCTTGATATCACGGATCCGGTCAACATGGTACCGATGTGGGAATTCAAGGATCCGGACATGAGAATGTCGGCCTGTTATTCAACTGTGGTCAAAGTTGATAGTTCATGGTATCTGGTCTTTGGTTCTGGTCCTATGACCTGCAGCGGTGAAAGCAGTCAGCAGGCAAGGGTATATGTTCTTGATCTTGCTTCAGGCACATTGCTGCGCAAAATCACCTTACCCGAGCCTAACTGCTTTATCACCAATATATTTGGTGTAGACTGGGGCATGGATTATACAGTCGATCGAATATACTTTGGCACTTGTTATGAAGATGCTTCATTACCGGGTGACTGGGGCGGAAAGATCTACCTCATTGAGACCAATGACTCATCAAACACGGCAGACTGGGATACATTAACACGCTTTCACATGGATCGACCGATCACGGCCGAAGGCAGTATTTCTACCGACGACTATAATCATCTCTGGCTGTATTATGGCAGCGGCCGTTTCTTCTCCGATGTCGATGAAGCCGATACCGCAACCACGCAATATTATGTCGGCTTACGAGAGGATACCACTCATTCACTTACTTATGCCGGACTCTATAATGTAAGCAATGTCTGGATCGATACGGCCGAGATAGTACATGGAGCGCCCGGCTGTACTGATTTTGCCGATCTTACTGATTCGATCAATGTCCGGGCCGGTTGGTATCGTGAAATGCCCGGTCCTGGTGAACGGACAATAACAACTTCATTAGTATTCGGCGGTGCCGTGCTCTTCACAACCTTTGTTCCGACCGGAGATATTTGTTCTTACGGCGGAAAAGGAAATTTATGGGCATTGTTCTATCGCACCGGAACTGCCTATACAAAACCATTTCTACTCCCGGATTCTACCGAAGAACGGCATCCCGAATGGATAAGTCTTGGCCCGGGTATGCCGTCAGAACCCAGTCTGTATGTAAGCTCTGATCAGACCAAAGTCTTTATTCAAGCCGGCGGCGGTATTGTCTCGCCGGAAACCGGTATTCCAGGAATGCCGGCATCCGGCGTGTTGATCTGGAAGGGCCGCTAAAGGAGGCGAACATGAAATACCTGATCTTATTTCTCATTATCTTTACCCCGGCCTTATTTGCCGAAGAAATTTCACTCGGCATGGTTTATGCAGCCGAGGGCGATTCATTGATCCTGGCTGACGGATTGAAAGTACATGTTCCTTATCTATCACAGGGCAAGTACGTCTCAGAAACCGATAAAGAACTAAATCTTGATAATGTTCAATTCCCTTTCACGGCTTCGATTGTCACGCCTGATCAGGATATGCTCCCTGAAAAAGCGAAGCAGCTCGTTTACGTAAAGATACACAAATTCTACCACGAAGTTGAAGGCAGGCTAGTCCAAACCAGTTCGACAAAATAAACCGATTAAATAAACAAAGGGGGAGGCATTTTACCTCCCCCTTTGTTTATTCTTGTACGATTGATATACAAAGATTGCTTATTGACTTGCTCAATGAATTCGTTTATATTTCCATATCGGAGGTGAAGCTTGAAAGATTTCGGCAAAATTATTGCGATCAGTTTACTAATATTCATTGTTGCCTGCAATGGCAAAAAAAAGGATGGCGGTCCGGTCGCCGGCAATCATAAACCAGTGATCAACTCGGTCAGTTTGATGCCATCAAACCCAATCGTACAATCTGAAATAACTGCTCATATATTAAGTTCTGATCAGGATGCAGATCCAATCACCTATACAGTAAAATGGTTCGTTAACGGACGTAATATCGGCGAGGGCATGGCATTGCACAGCGAGGAGATCAGAAAAGGTGACCGGGTTCATGCTGAGATCACACCTCATGATGGTAAGGAAGCCGGTGAACCCTTCACTACGTCTGAATTAGAAGTCGTCAACACATCCCCCCGTATTATTTCAGTACAGCTTGCCCCGGAATCGGTATTTGTAACCACGCCCCAGGTTGTTTTAAGCGCCGCGGTCGATGACCCGGACCGGGATTCAATGCGCGTGATCGTCCATTGGGTAGTTGGCGAGAATGTTATCAATGATACATCCAATGTTTTCCGGGTTCAACAGCATGGTTTGAAGAAGCATGATGTCGTGATCGGAGTTGCTTTTGTCAATGATGGTGAAGTCCGTTCTGAACCATTTGAATTCGAATTGCATATTGCCAATGCGCCGCCGACTTTCCGTACCGTGATTGACTCGGTCAAATGCCGATCCGACAGTATTTATTACCCATTGCCGATATTTGATCCGGATAGCGATCCGATCGATTATGAACTGCTCAATGCCCCCCAGGGCATTTCGATCGACCGGAATAACGGCGTTGTTTACGGTAATGCCGGTGAAGTCAAGACTTTTGAAGTATCAGTGCGGGCAACCGATAATGAAGGTGCGTATATCGAAGCCCGCTATACCCTTACCACGCCGTAGATCTTAAAAATATTATAATCCCCCTTCCCCCTTTTAAAAAGGGGGATAGAGGGGGATTTGGCTGCTGGGTTCACCAGCAGCCGCCTTTTTTACTGTAAACTGTCTACTTATTTCTTTGGATGATCCGGGTCTGGAACTGCGGCGGCGACCGGACATACGGCCGCGCATTGCGGTTCATCAAAATGCCCTTCGCACTCAATGCAAACACTGGCATCAACTGTATAAACAGGATCACCTTCGCTAATTGCCTGAACCGGGCACTCAGGTTCACAAAGCCCGCATGCTGTGCATTCCTCAGTAATTTTGTAGGCCATATAACCTCCTTATCGTTTGGCGGTATTATATGAATAGGGACAACAATGTCAAGGAATAGATAGCATATGGGTTGGGATTGGGATGACGGATTCACGACGCAGGATAAAGTCATTATGTCCTTGGTCACTAAATCACGAAGAAATCCTCCCTTTTCTAAAGGGAGGTAAGGAGGAATTATTAATTATTAATCTCCCTTAATCCCTCTTTAAAAAAGAGGGAAATTCCTTCGTGTGACGCGCTACGCGCTATGCCTCTGTAAAAATACCAGACTCATCGGTATTTTCTCGATCGGCGTTAAACGCTGTTCCACTTGAAAAGTAAATCCAAATTTATCCATCAACGATTGTGCCTTCTTTATTTCCCCATCCACGGATGAACTTTTATAAAAGATTGCCTGTCCGCCCGGGATTAATAATCGATCGATCAATCTCAAATTATCTTTGATCTTACCCGCCGCTCGTAATAGTATCATATCAAAAGCCTTATCATGATAATTCTCGGCCCGATCGGGAAATACGCTTATTGAATTTAGTTCCAGCTTATTGATCAGCTCCTGTAAAAACTTTGCTCGTTTCTGCATTGACTCAATCAGGACGAATTCTTTCTCGGGCAACGCGATCTTTAACGGCACACCAGGGAATCCCGCGCCGCTGCCGAGATCCGCGATATGCCGTGCATTTTTCAAGTAAGGATATGCGATCAAAGATACAAGAAAATGCCGGCGGCTTATACGGTCATGATCATTATAGGATATAAGATTTATTTTATTTTGATACTTATATAAAAGCTCAAGATAGATTGTGAATTTTTTCGCCCGACCGGAATTTATTTCAAGCTCGGCCAGTCCCCTTTGCAGATCATTGATTTCTCTAGTTATTCTATCTTTTGGGTTTACCCGGTTTTTTGATTTCATCCCAGAGTCTATCCATTTCTTCAAGTGAAACTTTATGTGGTTCTTTACCCTGTTTTTGTAATTCAGTGATTACACTACGAAATCTTTTTATGAATTTCTGATTTGCCTTGTGCAATGCGCGTTCAGGATCGATCTTAATATGCCGTGCATAGTTCACGCAGGCAAACAACAGATCACCGAATTCTTCAAAAGTTCTATTTTTAGCCGTCGTTGTCCTTAATTCACTTAATTCTTCATTGATCTTATTCATTGGTCCGCTTTTTTCCGGCCAGTCAAACCCAAGCTTTGCCGCTCTTTCCTGAATAAGACGCGCTGCGTGCATTGACGGCAATGATCTCGGAATACCTTTAAATATATCTTTTTTTGATCTTTGCCAGAATTCAAGCACCGCTTCGGCGCTCTTTAGGTCTTTTCGCTTAAAAACATGAGGATGTTTTTCCTGGTATTTCTTTATCGTAGCCGCGATCATGGATTTAATCCTAATGCCCCGTTCCTGTTCGCAGATCAAGGCGCCAAAGATCGCAACGAACAGGAGATCACCGACCTCCTCGGCAAGCTTATCTTTTTCATTACCCTCAACCGCTTCAACGAATTCATAGGCCTCTTCGATCGCATTGCTTTTAAAAGATTTCAAAGTCTGAATGCGATCCCAGGGACACTTGCGGCGCAGGGTTCTGACTAATACCAGGAGATCGTCTAATTTTGAATTTTTATTGGATTTCTTAATCGAGCGGTGTTTCTTCTTCTTCATCGCTATATTTATAATCCGGAATACCGCCGTAAAATTCTTCTTCAAAATTCAAACAACAAAGCAAACGACCGCATATTCCGGATATTTTACCCGGCGAAACATAAAGTTTTTGATCGCGCGCCATGCGCAGCGAGATCGAACGTAATTCGTGAAGGAATGTCCCACAACATAAATTACGACCACACGGTCCAATACCGCCAAACAGTTTTGAATAATCGCGGCTTCCGATCTGCTTGATCACCACCCGTTTATTCAATTTCTGTGATATAAACCGGTGTAATTTACGGAATTCCAGTCGCTTCTGAGCGGTAAAATAGAAAATAACCCGTTCCTCATCGAACTGGCAGTGAGCATAGACTGGTTTCATACTGTACTTGAATTCATCAACCGCGCGTTTCAGTTCAAGCAGACATTTTTCTTCATATTGCTTAAGTTCTTCCCTTCTTTCAAAATCCGGTTGACCGGCCAGGCGCTCGAGCTCAGCATACACTTCCGCTTCCGGGTCACTGCTGATCGTGACTATTCGACCGATATCTAATCCTTCCTTGCTCCGTATCACCACATGATCACCGATCTTGTAGCTGTCCGGACCGGAACACGATTCGATTCTGAATGGTGTAATCTCAATTCGGTATATCATTTTTTCTGTATCAAATAAACCTTTTCACCTTTCTTTATCATCCCCAGATCATCACGCGCCTTTACCTCGATCAAATTTCCACGTCGATATTCCTTGATCCTTGATTTTATTATCTCGATCTGGGCTTCGAGAATAATAATCTCTTTCTGAACACTGGATACTTCGCGCCGCATACTAAGGTATTTGTAGAACCTCCGGCCAAAGTATAGAAGTGGCAAACATATTATGATCAGCAAAAATATCCAACCGAATTTACGCTGGTTTTTTTTCCCCTTTTTCATTTGATACATCGATGAGGCGCAATCAATTTTGCGCTTTTATTCAGCGGTCGTGTGATAATAATAGTAATAACGATTTCGATAATAATGACGCGAAAGATCAATGCCGTTAAGCACAAAACCAATTATTTTCTCGCCACTGCGTTCTAATTCCTCTTTGATCTCGAGAACTGCATCACGGCTCGATTTCTTTGCCATTACAACGACTGCAATTGCATCTACGATCTTGCCCAGCACCCTGGCATCCGCAACCCCGAGCGCAGGTGGAGCATCGACAAGAATGAATTCAAATGTTTCTTTTAAAGTATTAAGCACTTGCTGCATTTTTTGTGAACCAAGCAGCTCAGCCGGATTAGATGGGATCGTACCGCTGGTTATAAAAAACAGATTTGGAGTTGTGCTCTTTACAATCGCTTCTTTTAGCTGGAGATGCTCAACGAGCACATCTGACAATCCATGAGTATTATCTTTTATGAATGCCGAAAAATAACGATGAAGCATGGGTCGCCGGAAATCGCAATCGATCACTATGGTCTTATGCCCCTGTTGCGCAAGCGTAGTACCGAGATTCAAGCAGGTCGTGGTCTTACCCTCTTGAGGCATTGTCGATGTCACCAGCAATGTCTTAATCGGTTTTGCGGTCGCAGCAAAACCGATATTGGTCCTCAAAATCCGATAAGCCTCGGCGATCTGAGAATGGGGCTCATCGATAGTCGGAATATGGGTCCTTTCTTTATTTTTGACCAGCGGGATCGCAGCCAGTACCGACAATCCGGTTAATTCCTCGATCTCTTTAGAAGTCTTGAGCGAAGTATCAAGATATTCCAGCAGGAACGCGGCGCCGACACCGATAAAAAGCCCCAGAATGAATCCGAGTATCGTATTCTGTTTAGGCTTCGGTGAATAGGGTTCATCCGGTACTATCGCCTCATCAATGATCCTTGCCTCAGAGATCTGCATCGCTTCGGCGATCTTAGATTCTTCAAGTTTACCAAGCAGCATTGTGTAGATCTCTTCATTAGCCATCTTCTGGCGTTCCAACTGGGCAAGATTAACCTCGGCTTCCGGTAATTGTTTAAGCCGGCGATTCTGCCGGCTAATTATCTGATTCAAGGCATCGATGCGGCTCTGCAAGGCTATTGCCTTCGTTCCGTTATTGATTATCTGACTGATGAGCGATTGATAGATCGGATCCTTGATCGATGGACCGGATAATACGATCTGTTCAGTCGCCTTTTTCAATTCTATTTCAGCGGCCTGAATTTTACGGTCGATCTCAGCGATCTCACCAGCTTTTGCGTTGATCTGGACTAATTCCTGTTTTTTTAGCTCCAGCGACTTTAATTTGTCCTTCAAATTTGTTATAATCGGGCTGTTTGAAATCGTTGGAAAAGAAGCCATCTTTTTATAAACCCCGAAGGTCGCCTCATCTTTTGATAGTTCATCTTCAAGATTTACGATCGAACTTTCCATTTCGTTCAATTCGACTACTGCCTGTTCTCTCGAGACCTCGAATTCAGCGAGCGATGATATTATTTCGGTTGCCGTCTCGCTCAGCAGGAAAATACCGGTTTTTTCCTTGAAATGACGCAGGTCTTCTTCGGCATTGTTCAACTCCTCGCCAAAAATACTGATCTGGCTTTCAATAAACTCTTTGGAACTGCGCGCCGCTTCGCGGATTGAGGACAACGAGTAGTTAATATATTCATACGCTAATGTATTTGCGATCTTGGCGGCAAGCTCCGGCGAATTGGATTTTGCCTTGAGCATTACCAGGACCGTATTCTTAATCTGGCTGGCATTTACTATATCCTGTAATTCTTCGGCACTTTTATTTATGTTCTTGATCGTTATCCGCATGTCTTCATTTGGTCTTTCCCTGATCAAGAAACGCAGTTTGCCATTATCGAACAAGTCTCCGACCTTACCGGTTCCGATCTCGCGATCGCCCTTGTCATAAATACCGAAATTCTCACTTCTGAACCTTACCGAGTACTTGCCAGGGGGAAAATCATTTGCCACCCTGATCGAATCTAGAAAATATATCTTGTGATTATTCACCACAAAATTTAATCCAAGATCCTGGACGACGGTACGCGCCAGCGTACGGCTGCGTATGATTTCAAGCTGGCTTTCCACGACATCGACCCGCTGGGGTGTATAGATCTCGGAAAAAAACATTGGTTTTGACTCAGAGAGATCGAGTTTAAAACGAACCCTCGCCTCATAGATTTTCGGCAGAAATAGACTGATGACAAGTGCACAAAACGTCACCCCGATCACACAGCTAATAACCAGCCATCTTCTTTCAATAATAACGCCGATATAATCTTGTAATGTAGGTTCTGACTTCATGGTTTAGCTGCTATATATATTTGCATTATTAAGGTACCAAGCGACAGCAATACTGACCATTCCTGAAAAGCAGGCATGAATCGTCTTGGTATAATAACTACATCGCCCGGTTTTAAATTCAATAATTCAAGCTGCTCACCTTTTTTAAGAATCTTTTTGAAATTAACTACCCTTTTTTCGCCCTGATTGAGTATTTGAATAGAAGCGATAGTTCCCTGAGGGGTTGGCCCACCAGCCTGAGCCAATAGATTGGCAAGATTATCTTCGCTTTTTACATAATAAAATCCCGGTGATTTAACTTCGCCAAAAATATTGATTCGGTAATACATATCAATATCGACAAAAACATCTGAATAATAATTACGATAATCATTAATCAGCATTTTGTGAAGTGAATCAGTTGATATGTTTTTTGTGGATACCTTACCCAAAAGAGGCATGGTTAAAGATGTATCTTTGTCGATTAGATACCAGCCGCTGAGATCATCCTGCCGCCATATCTTTATCTCGACCGCATCGTTCGGGTTCAAATATATATTATTTGAAAATAAGACAAAAACAAATACCCATATCATACAAGAAAAAGTATATAAAAAAAGGATATAGTGTCAAGAGCGTGTAAATACTGGAAACTATGAAAGACCGTAATGCGAAAGACGTTTCGATAATTGTGGGAGAGCCCTCCCGGGCTCAATTATTTGATCGCGGCTGGAAGGGCAAGACTTTAGCCTTGCTAAGTAAACCTTGATACTCGATACTTGATACTTGTAATTGGTGATTAAAAGGCTGGGTGTATCAGGATACCAGAAAATCAGTTGGCAGAATATCGGCGAATTAGGTATTGAATTCTGATATTCTGGTACGCTGATTCCCTTCCCACTGATCTTCGGATATCCTGATATGCTTGATTAGTTAATTACATAATTACACAATTACTAATTACTTGGATGTAGTGTCCGGCATCCTAACCCCAACCATCTGACCATATGTTACAATTGACATTCAATTACTTTCCATTATAATTAGAAAGGAAGGAAAATTTGAAGTTGCGATCGATAGTATTAGTAACGCCTATATTGATATTCAGCCTTATATCTCATCAATCAATAAGGCATAAGAGTTCTCACAATTGCCGGTTCTGGGCGATTATAATGTCGGATACAACGACTATTCCCGCTCAAATGATAACCGATCATTTAATGGCATTTCGCGGACTTGGGTACTCAAATGATGATGGTTGGGGGATCGGCTATTACGTTGCAACTTCAAGTTCGAACCATCTGGCTGTGATCCGGCGAGGTGAACCCAGTGCACCCTATGACCCAAGATATGTTCATGTAATCGGTGAACTACTGAATAGTGCTTCCCGCTCCGCGATCGCCCATGTTCGTCGCGCTTCCAGCGGACCGCTCGAAGGTATACCGGATCCTCATCCCTTTTTACGTCACGGTATTTTCCGGGATTTTGAAATGATCTTTGCCCATAACGGAACAATCCCGATCTCACCTCTTTACTCATTGATCCAGAAAACCAAACCCGGTTATCTGGCACTCAATCCGGCTGACTATTGTCCAGATTATCTTGATTCCGATCTCTTTGCCATATTCATTATGCAAATGATCGATCTGCATCCCGATTCCTCGGTTGAATCATGCATCAAGATCGCGATCAATCAGCTCGCCGCTTTAATAACCAACACCGATGCTCAATTCAATTTTACCATGACCGATGGTCATACATTATGGGCGGTTAAATTCTCTCTAGGAGCCTCTGACGCGGTATCGCTTTACTATTATCCGGGTATCAGTGAATCAGATTTTTGGATCGTTGCCTCTGAACCGCTTGATACATCCAAACTATGGCTCGCGATCCCCTGTTCAACCCTAGTCAAGCTGGTTCCGGATCAGGCCCCGGTGCTCATCCCATTGATCGATAGTGATAGTTCAGCCTTTTTTACGCCTTCCCTTGAAATTTTGTATGATAATCCGGGGCGTTTGCCCGTAGAGATCCGATACCGCAACAACGCGCCGACCTCGATCAAGATCTATGATATAAGCGGTCAACTGGTGACAAATTTTACTCTCCCTTATCGACAGCAGGGAACCGTGATCTGGTACGGTCTTGACCGGCATCAACGTTTAATCAGCGCGGGTAATTACTTTTGTCAGATGATCTTACCGGATACAACCTGCAGTATAAAATTGACTATCTTACCTTAGTCTGCTGCCTTTTCCCCCAATCTCCGTTACCCCGTATCTCCTTTTCACCGGTACACGATTTCTCCCTTTCACCTTTTCACTTCATTCCCAGCTCCCCATCTGTCATTCCCCGGCTAGACCGGGGAATCCAGTTCTTTAATTACCAATTACTAATTACCCAATTACAAATATCAAGGATCAGTCCTTTGCTGATTACGGTCTACGGATTACCCACGCCTGAGGCGGACAAGCGATTACGGTTCTTTTCATACTTGACACATAAAATATCTCCACTATAATTAAGTATAGTTTAAGGAAAGGAGGAAGCATGATTAAAAGATATGTGTTGATCGGATTATCAGTGCTTTTCGTCATATGCTTAGCCGGTTGCGGCGATAAGACTGACGAGGACGAATTGCGTGAGGCAGAAAATCTGGTCAATGGTCTCAATATGATGGCAATGATGACCGATGTTGACCAGTATACCGAATATACGGCTGATAATGGCATTTGTAGTCCACCAATTGGTTGGGATAGTGTACCAAGTGGTTATCAACTCCCTGATTGGACTGATACACTCTACTATGAGTATACCTTCCCACACTGGTGGTTCCCCAGACTTCATATTGATAGTGCAGGTGTTTTTGTGGACTCGATTCGATGGCTGGCTATGCCAGAGCCAGATGTATGGGCAGATGATACACTGGCATTGACCGGAATCGACACCTGGGTCATTGGCCAGTTACGCAATGATATTTATTTCCATACTACCTTCTCTATTGCGGATTCTCTGGTCGTGGATGGTCTTTTCAAGTGGAACTGGTCGGCAACCTGGTATGAATATAGCTATGAGGTAAGTAAATTCACAGAAGCAGCTTCTATCGATATTACAACATCTACTAATATCGGTTTAGGCGCTCATTTCTTGTTTGAGGATGATGGCTCCGGGATCGAAACCAATTGCTACGCGGAATGGAATAGTACGCAATTTGTACGATACACTTTCTTCGCTGAACCAGATCCAGAAAATAATAATGCCGAAGGCTATTACACATTGCTCAGTGAAGCCTGGAAAGTGAGACACTATTTCCAGTTAGTAAGACACGAACAACCAGTGCAGTGATATAATCTCAGGTCATTATAAAAAAGGGGAGCTTACGCTCCCCTTTTTTATTAAACAATATATTACCCCATTGGAAATGGCATTTTGCCTCTGAACTTTCCTTTACCCATTTTTTTCATGAGGTCCCGGGCATAATTGAATTGTTTGAGCAATTGATTTACATCCTGAACCGTTGTTCCACTCCCGGCAGCAATACGTCTTTTCCGTGATCCGTCAATAATATCCGGATCTTTACGCTCGGATCGGGTCATTGAATTTATCATTGCCTCGATCTTTTTCATTTCATCCTCATTAACATCTGATTCTTTGACCCCGGGGATCATAGCTGCGATCTTGCCTAACGGTCCTAGTTTTTTAACCGCTCTCATTTGCTCTAGAAAATCCTCAAAATTCAGATCACCACTTATCATCTTTTTCCGTATCTTTTGCTGATCAATGTCCGACTCGACCATTTTGACCTTTTCAACCAGGCTGGCAATATCGCCCATACCTAAAATACGCTGGGCCATGCGATCCGGATAGAATTCTTCAAGACCGGATAGTTGCTCGCCAGTGCCGAGAAAAAATATCGGCACTTTGGCGATACGCGATATCGAAAGTGCCGCCCCGCCTCGGGCATCGCCATCCATTTTTGTCAGAATCGCTCCTTCAATTCCAATCTTTTCCCGAAACGTCACTGCCTGATTGACTGCATCCTGTCCGGTCATACCATCAGCAACTAAAATCCGATAGATCGGCCGCACGGCATCATTAACTCTTTTCAGTTCATCAATTAATTCATCGTCGACATGCAATCGACCAGCCGTATCGATTATAATAATATTATGACCCTTGTCCCGTGCAAAATCAATTGATCCCTTTACGGTCTCTATTAAATCGGTCTGGTCAAGTGGGTACACATCAAGACCGGCGCGTTTTCCAAGGCTTTCCAGTTGTTCGAATGCAGCTGGTCGTTTAATATCCGCTGGCACTAAAAGTGGTTTTCGACCCCGATATTTAACCCCCAGCTTTACGG
>MEUM01000080.1:15788-23778 GCA_001771735.1 Caldifarciminota bacterium RBG_13_43_14
CTGATCCCTGCAATCCAAGCAAACTTATCACCGGCAGATCATGATCATTGAACATCATTTTTTGGGGAATTTCCCCGAGCAGAAGAACAAGTTCTTCATATACCGCTTTTATGACAAGATCCCCGGGACTGAGACTTTTAGAAAGTTCAAGGCGAGCGCATCGTTCGTTAATGTCATTGACAAAATCCTTAACCACCCGATAATTAACATCCGCTTCAAGTAGGGTAACCCGGATATCTTTCATGATTGCTTCCAGTTCATCTTTGGTTATCCGGCCATAACCGAGCACTTTGCGCCGGATCAGCTGGAAGCGGTTGATCAATCCTTCAAACATTTCATCGCTTTAATGGCGGCATTATAATCACAACTTTTATATACTGAAGCTCCGGCGACGACGATGTTCACGCCGGCATTGCAGAGCAATCCGGCGTTTTTGGGACTCACCCCGCCATCGACCTCGATCATACATGATAATTTATTTTTATCGATATGCCGGTGAACTTCTTCGATCTTTGGTATAACCTCGGGCATGAATGCCTGCCCGCAAAAACCGGGATTAACGGTCATGATCAGTATAAAATCGATAATGGCAATGTATTGTTCGATCTCTTGCCACGAAGTAGGTGGCGATATCGCTAATCCTGCCTTGCATGATCCTGATTTGATCATTTTTATGCAATTATTGGTATTTTTGGTCGCCTCGGCATGAAAAGATATCCAATCGGCCCCTGCTTCAATGAAACGATCAATGTATCTTTCCGGCTCAACGATCATAAGATGGGCATCCAAAGGTATTGCGGTGATACGATTAATTGTTTCAACGATCTTTGGACCAAATGTGATATTGGGAACAAAAACACCATCCATTATATCCAGATGAAGAAAATCAGCTCCGGCTTCTTCGGTTTTTTTTATTTCTTCGGGAAGTTTAGTGAAATCAGCCGCTAATATCGAAGGCGCGACCTTCACTTAACCACCATCAGGCTGACCGTGTCACCGGCTTCGACAACCTGATCCGCTTCAGGGTTCTGAAGCAGTACGCTTCCTTTTTCCCCACTGCCTTCGATATCCTTTACATCACCGAGTACCAATCCTAATCCCATGATCTTCGCTTTAGCGATCTCCAGTTGTTGCCCGATTAGGGAGGGCATTTTTAGTTGACCGCCTTTACTCACGATCAACAGGACCTTATCCCCTTTTTTTGTTTCCTCATCCGCCTGAGGCACAGTACGCAGCACGCGTTCAGCCGCGACCGAATCGGAAAATTCATATACTATTTCCTCGATCTTCATTTCAAGGCGCCCGATGATCAGTTTCGCCTTTTCAATATCCACTCCCTTTAGATCAGGAATTATTATTGTCTCAGGGCCCAAGCTGATGGCTAAATTTATTATCCTGCCTTCTTTAACTTTTGTGTCTGGTAGTGGTTCCTGGATGATGACCTTGCCTTCTTCAATGACTGCATCATATCTTCGTTCAATGACCACGCCTTCAAGTTTTTTCTTTTTTAGCTCGTCGATCGCCTGTTCCAGGGTCATATTGCATACATTCGACACCAGCACCGTCTTTCCCATTCTTACGATCGACGGCATGATCAGGAAATTCGCAATTACGATCCCGATTACAAAAAAAATGAGTATTATGGTGAAATAAATGAGTATTTTTTTCATTCAAGAACGGTTGCAACCACCAGATTAATGGCACTTCCTTTCTTTGCATTCGCACCAGCTGATGGATTCTGTCGCATTACAATACCAACATTGTATTCAGTGCTCACTTCCCAGGAAACATTACCGACGGTAAAACCAGCATCTTCGATAAGCCTTTTGGCGGTCGACAGGGCTTTTCCAGTAACTCTGGGAACGGCAACCGTTTGACTTCCCCGGCTTAAAACAACGCCGATCAAGTCATCCTTTTTCACGCGCGAACCGGCTCTGGGACTGGTGCTGATGATTTTATCCTTATCAATTGTATCATGTTCTTCGCTTCTGACCTCACCGATCCTTAAACCAATTTCCGAAAGGCGAATCGTCGCTTCGCTCAATCCCATACGTTCAAAATCAGGCAATACAATGTCTCCCGATCCCTTAGATAGATAAACGGTCACGGTAGATCTTCCCCGAACCACCGAACCCTGCAAAGGCACCTGGCGGCAGATCAAATTGACATCCATTTTATCGTTTTCTTCCTCGCCCCCAACCACAATTAGCAATCCGCGTGTCTCGGTAATCACCCGTGCTTGTTCAACGGTAGAACCAACAAGATCCGGTACGACCTGGTTCCCGCCGCCGCCCAATAAAGGAACGACAAAAATGAATATTACACATACAATAACCGAAGTCATCAGTGAAACAAGAAACGAAACTAAAAAACTCTTACCACCATTATAATACATAAATCTCCTTTCTATGAACAATGTTCATCGATTACACGGATTAAATAACTGATTACACAGATTTTTCCGTTATCCATCATCTTCAGATTATCCTCATATATTCTGCTTTTATCACCGTTCGATCCCGCACCTTGTTCGCCACTTGTGTGCAGGCTTTCCAAACAGCTTCTGCAGGGTTCCGCCGAAAGCAACTTAATTTCCCGCATATCGAGAAAAACAACGTGCGGGACGGAGAGGGCGGGATTTGAACCCGCGACCCCGATTTCGCAGGGCACACGATTTCCAATCGTGCTCCTTCGGCCGCTCGGACACCTCTCCTTTCATAATAATAATGATCCTAAACGAAAAAGAGGCTCGAAACCAGTATTTTAGAGTTTATCCTTTTTTTCTCTTTCTTCTTTATTATTATCAGGAGAACTTTCGATCTCATGCATGCCCTTTTTAAATTCTTTTATGCCCTTGCCTAGACTACGAGCCAGATCCGGGATTTTCCGGGCACCGAACAACAAAAGGACAATTAAAAGAATAAGCAATATCTCTTGCCAGCCAATATTCATCCAACCTCCTGAGTCAGGTTATTATATTAGATAATATTTGTATTGTCAACAATAGACTCTGAGGTCTCTGAAAAAGTATCCTCGCCTGTCATTGCGAGCCCGAAGGGCGCGGCAATCTCGTTATTTTGCGAACAAATCTGAGATTGCTTCGTTCGTTTCACTACCTCGCAATGACTTTTTCAGAGGCCTCACTCTGTTACAAAACCCAAAATGCTTAAATCCCTAAAATAAATGTGTAATTAGTAATTGGTAATTACGTAATTTACCAATCAAGCATATCAGGATATCGGAAGATCAGTGGGCGGGATATCAGGTTAAATTGTTATAAGTTATACGGCATAGCTGCTCGTATGGTCATTGGTTGATGGTTGTGGTTATAAAAACCTATTACGATGCCCTATGACAATACCGGCCGCGATGCCCAACCGCGTTTAACTTTTAATTCCTGATGTTCTGATAAACCTCGTGCTGATATTCTGATCTCCTGATCTGCTATTTTTAGGCATTGTTTGGATTTTGGTGTTTAGCGTTTGGCGTATAGCGTTTAGCGTCCTTATCGCTATTGACATCCCTATAAGTATAAATATAATTCATTAAACATTAAAAAGGAGGCGTGGTGACCAATTTACATTTCAATTACAAAGATATTTTTCGGGCTGGACGTCTTGGATTCAGTGCCAAAAAAATGTGGTTGGCTTTTCTTGGTTCGATCGTCGGTTTTATCGGCTATACACTATTTTCTTATCTTGCTTATATAAGTGCTGGCATTGAGATCGGCGAAATTTGGGAGACTTTCCGCCTTCTACCAATGTATCCTATGGGATTACAGTGGTTTTGCTGGTTATTCTGGATAGTCGGTTTTCTGTGGCTGACAATTGTATGCCTTCTCACCGGTGTCGCCATTTCCAAAGTGACCTATGAGCAATTAAAAGGCGATGAGTTCTACGAAATAAAAGAAGCGATCAAATTCACCTTTAAACATGGAAAATCAGCAATCCTGGCACCGATAATCCTTGTTCTTTTCATAGCAATGCTTGTGGTCATGGGGATCATACTCTCGGCAATAACCTGGATCCCATATGTAGGACAACTTTTCTTTGCCCTAATGGCAATACCAGCCTTTGCGGTCAGCCTGTTCATTTTATATCTGGTGATCGTGATCATGGTCAGTATTGCGATCGGACCATCAATAGTCGGATGCACAGGCAATGATACTTTTGACACGCTTTTTGAATCATTCTCGGTAATCAATGATCAACCATGGAGATTCATTGTATATCAATTCCTGCTCAAGTTGGTAATGATCACCGGGATCGTCATTCTCGGGTTTTTTGCCGCCAAAGCGATATTCCTGTGTCACGACATCATTGACATAGTTGTGCCTTCAGCAAAACTCGATAATATATTCATGAATGCTGCCCATTACGTTAAGATTAGCATTCCAGCTTTAATACCGAGTGATTTTGCCAATCTATTCGTTGGTTATGTCGATACGATCGGTATGCCTAATCTGCTTTTCCCGCCGCCTTACATGACTGCTTATCAGGGCTTTACTGGCGCGATCACATCATTTTTGCTTGGTATAATATATTATCTGATCATCCTTTTTGTGGCTTCACTGGGCTTGTCGATATACTGGGCAGGCAATACACTCATCTTTACGGTTCTGGTAAAGAAAAAGGACGATAAGAACTTGCTTGAAATTAAAGATGAGCCGATCGAAGAAACAAAGATCGATGAACCATCAACCGAGGGAAAAGATGAAAATGATACTAAGGCAACTGAACCCGATGAAAAAGTAAAAAAACCTCGAAAGAAAAAAGAAACCGATACAAGCGGGGAGTAATAATTTTGATGTTTACAAAAAGGGGTGCTGAAAGCACCCCTTTTTAATATGAAAGCCGGATACGTAGCGATCATTGGCAAGCCTAATGTTGGAAAATCAACTCTATTAAATCGTCTTATTGCAACCAAATTATCGATCGTCAGCGCTAAACCGCAGACCACTCGACAACGGGTGCTCGGGGTTCTGACCGAAGGTGATTATCAATGCTATTTTATCGATACCCCTGGTATCCTAGCACCAGCATACGAATTGCAGAAACGAATGCTTTTAGAAATAAAAAATTCATTGAAAGATGCCGATATCGTTATCTGGGTTATTGATCCTTGGTTTAAAACGGCGAATTCAGCGGAAGCAATGGCGGGTATAGAAATCAACCGATCCTGGATATGTGCGATTAATAAAATCGATCTCGTCGCCCCGCTAACAATATTGCCATTGATCGACCGCTTACGAGTTCATCAAATGTCGGATATCATACCGCTCTCTGCCCTAACTGGTCAGAATATTGATGCATTGAAACGGACGATATTCAAAAAACTGCCCGAGAATCGCTTTGTTTATCCAGAAGAATATATTTCGGATAGACCGGAACGTTTTTTCGTTGCCGAGATCATTCGCGAACAGATCTACCATCTTTACGCCGAGGAAATTCCGTATTCAACCTGTGTGATCATTGATGAATATAAGGAAAGGGAGCAAGCGAAAGATTTCATCCGTGCGATCATTTATGTTGAAAGAGATTCCCAAAAAGGTATTATTGTCGGCAAGCAGGGAAAGACGCTAAAAAAAGTAGGGACAATTTCACGCAAGGCGATCGAGGCCTTTACCGGACGAACCGTTTATCTTGAATTATGGGTAAAAGTAAAAGAAAACTGGCGCAAGAATAAAGAATTTCTGAAGGAGTTGGGGTTCTAGGTCCTTTCCAGCGGTGTCATCGACGGATATAGATCAAAAGGTATAGAGAACGAGGAAACCCGTAAATCCCGCCATCAATTCCTGCGTAGGATCGGATATAAACTGTAATCGCGTCGCGCGTATCGAGTAACGCGTAGCGAGAAGGAAATAAAAAACCCCCTCTCTTTTTTCCTCTCCCCTTTACCTGTCCGCCTTCGGCGGAGGGGGAGAGGGTAAGGGTGAGGGGGTATTCTTTCGCGCTACGGTCTGCAGTCTTTATTCCAGCACATGTATATTGCGTGGTTTGCATATTGCTTTCAGTTCATCCGGCCATAAGGTAACACTAACTTCCCCGAGATGAGCGGTTCTCAATAAATACATGTAGGTACGAGACTGGCCGATACCGCCGCCGATGCTCAACGGTATTTTGTCGTTCAGGATCGCCTGATGATACGGCAATTTCAAATTTTCCACCTGCCCGGCAAATTCCATCTGCTTGACCAAGGTTTCCTTGGTAACCCGAATGCCCATCGAAGTCAATTCATGACGCCGCTTGGTTACTGGATTCCAAACCAGAATATCACCGTTCATTCCAAAATATTGCTCGCCGTTCTTTTTTATCGATGGCGTAATCCAATCATCATAATCAGCCGCGCGCATCTCGTGAGGATAACCGTCCTTTAACACCGATCCTATGCCGATAATGAATATCGCCGGATATTTCTGCACTACTGCAGTTTCGCGCTGTTTACGCGGAAGATCAGGGTACATATCCAGTATCTCTTCAGCATGAAGGAATGTCAATTCCTCCGGTATCGGAGGATATTTGCCGGATTTAAGCGCCGGGAACAGTTTTTGGATATGCTGGTTGGCACCGTAGATCACCTTCCATATCTTTACCACTATTTCTTTAAGAAAATCGAGATTGCGCTGATCAGCAGTGATCACTCTTTCCCAATCCCATTGATCAACATAACTGCTGTGATCGTGATCCAGGAAATAGTCTTTACGCACGGCGCGCATATCAGTACAGATCCCCTCGCCAACTTTGCAGTCGAACTGCCTTAATGCCGGCCGCTTCCATTTTGTTGCCGCCTGCACGACCTGAGCGGTTATCGGTTCTTTCAACCCCAATCCGCACTTGAATTCAACCGGTGTCCGAGAACCGTCGCGATCGAGCATATCATTAACACCGCTTCTGATGTCCACGATCAGCGGTACCTGCACCATGAATAGATTCAACTCCCGGCAGAGATTCTCTTCGATGTATTTTTTTATTTCAAAAAGAGCTTTCATGCGCTCCTTTGGCGGGAGTATCGGGTGATAGTCCGCCGGTAATATTTTCTCGACCTCTGGATATGTGCTTATACCTGGACCGGCCAGATCTGCTTTTTTGTCTGCCATCTTAAACCTCCTCTTTCATAAAGCATAGCATATAATTCGTTTTTTGTTTTAAGAAGATTTGACCAAAAACTCAAAATCTTCTGCATTCCCATGAATTAGCTGTTAATTATCTACAGAATTACCTAAAAGTCAAGAAGACGGAAGAATCAATTATGATACTTTTTTAATATTGCGCATGATAGATCTGATAATTACTGTTTATTTTTTTTAAATACATCTTGACCGACGCTGGTTTGACAATTCCTCCAAAAACCAGGGTTTTTTCTCTTTCATACCTGGCAAATATTTTTAAACCCATACTGCAGGCAGCGAATACCGTCTTCGCACTATTGACCGAATCAATACTTATCTTCATGCCGGTCATGATAATATTAATGGAATCAAAATTGTCTATAAGTTGCTGGATCGAATATGAAAATGATTCAAAGTTATTATGATGCCCATCATTATAATCACGGCTTATATATTGCAGAGCTTCATTAATATCTTTATGCGCAACCGCCGTCTTTAAAGACGTTATATCTTGCTTTATCCGCTTCTTTTCTTTCGGTGATAATATGAAAATCGCGGCGATGATAAAGATCGTAACGAATAAAGCGAGCAGTATTATTCTTTTTCTCATGCTGATAATATAAGCAGTACACCCAGGGCAAAAAACAAAAATGCCGTGCCAAGTTTGATCAAAGGTATGCGTTTTTCAAGATAACCGGCTACATGTTTGGTCGAAAAAAGGGATGCGCTCAACGCAATGACGATCAAAGGCACAACGAACATAAGATTGTAGAGAAAAAGTGATAGCAAAGGTTTAAAAGTCCCTCCGGTCCGTGTGACCATAAACGTTATAGTTGGCAGATACACCTGTCCGGTACAACCGAATTCAAGAATGGAGACCAA
>MEUM01000081.1 GCA_001771735.1 Caldifarciminota bacterium RBG_13_43_14
CAAAATAATTGTTTTGTTCACCAGTCAAACAATGCAAACCTTGCTAAATTCAATGCCCGGCCTTAACAAACAAAGCCGGGCGATTTCAAACATACCTTGCTAATTCGGCATAGAATATCGCCTCGGGATTCCTGTTGTGAATCGAAATTCGATTAGATACGTGTTTATTCGCTGCGGGTAATAACATACCCCTCCCCCGAGCGAAATGATATTATTCAAGCTGCAAATCGCTGCATCTTTTGAATGACAATTCAAGCGCCTTAACATTCTATATTGCCCCCGATAAAAACATTGTTTATCTCCAGATAAATATTAATAAATTCGAATTGATTGTCAATAGGTGAAAGTACTTATTCAAATGCTACCCGTTCAATTGACATTATTGTCGTGTTCTATATAATTCTTGAATGCCAATAACTGAAAATCTTACGCAGCTGCGCAAGCGCTTGAACGCTGCATGCCAGCGATCAGGCCGCGACCCTGCGCATATCAAGCTTATTGCGGTCAGCAAAACCTTTTCTGCGGCCGCGATCGAAGAAGCGATCGATGCCGGTATAACCGATATTGGCGAGAATCGTGTGCAGGAAGCAAAAGAAAAATACGCGCTAATAAAAAAACCCCTGCGCTGGCATCTGGTTGGGCATTTACAAACCAATAAGGTCAAAGATGCGATCAAAATCTTCAATGTTATTCACGGTCTTGATTCCTTGCATCTTGCTCAGGAAATACAAAAAAGGGCTCTCGATCCGATTAATTGCTTGATTGAAATCAACACCTCCGGAGAAAAAACCAAATTCGGGGTCGAGCCAGAAACAGCACTTGAATTAGCCAAAAGCATTTTAAACCTTGATAAGATAAAACTCATCGGATTAATGACCATCGGACCGGGCTGGGCAATTGAGGATCCGGAAGCTTCGCGTCCCTGTTTTAAAATGCTGCGCGCAATAAAAATGGACCTCGCTCAAGTGCTGGGGCTTGAGCTATCTGAACTTTCAATGGGCATGACCTCTGATTTCGAAATCGCTATTGAGGAAAGCGCAACCATGATACGCATCGGTACGGCTATTTTTGGGTCAAGGCAAAAATGAAAAATCTCGCACATGACATTGACGATCTGACCCGTCTTAATATCTGGCGTCAATATCAATCGACCCTTTCTTTAATCCTTTATGCCGCTTTAATAAAATTTTCTCCGCAGCAACGCCTGCGCATTGAGAATTCAATGAGCCACGGATTCTATTGTCTGACCGGCTCTCCCCTTTCCAAAAAAGATTTGATCCAATTACTGCGCGCTATGCAGCAGATAATCGATGCCGATCTGCCAATCAAGCAGCCGACTTACAATAAAAATGATGCGATTAAGCTTTTTAAGCGCAATCGTCAACTTGACAAAGTGAACCTGCTAAAGAATTGCCGGGTCAAGAATATTAAGGTCAGTTCGCTCGGTCAGATCAATGATTTTTTTCTGATGCCGCCGTTTGATTCGACCGGGAAAGCTCCAAATTTCTATTTAAAGAGATTCACACCAGGATTTATTATGGTTTTTCCGACCTGGCAGAATCTTGGCCTAATGCCTCCATTCAAACCCCAGCCCCGTCTGGCAAAGATCTTTAATGAATATGAAGAATGGAGCGCGATATTGCAGGTAAGCGATCTCAGCCAATTGAATCAAGCGATACGATCGGGCATGGGTCCCCAAATAATAAAGATCAGCGAAGCTCTTCATGAGAAAAAAATTGTTTATATTGCCGATCGAATTACCCGCGAACAAAAGAAACTTATTCTGATCGCTGGTCCCAGCAGTGCCGGCAAAACAACTTTTACCAAACGCCTGGCTATACAAATGATGGTCAATGGAATAAGACCTCATGTAATCTCAGCGGATGATTATTTCCTCCCGCACAGTAAAACTCCGCGCGGACCACATGGTAAAATGGATTTTGAAACAATCAATGCGGTGGATATTGCTTTGCTTAATAATCAACTCCGCCGCATGCTTGACGGCCGAACCGTTGAAACACCCATATTTAATTTTATTACCGGTCGAAGAAACAAGGGCAGAAAAGTACGATTAGAGAAAAATGATATAATCCTGTTAGAAGGTATTCATTGTCTGAACGAAAAACTTACCTACTCAATCGACCGGAATAAAAAACTCAAGATATACATCAGCGCCCTGACCCAGCTTAATATTGATGATCACAACCGGGTCTCGACCACTGATACAAGAATGCTTCGACGGATAATACGGGATACACTTTATCGCGGGTACGATATCATTGGCGTTCTTAATCAGTGGGGACAAGTACGCCGGGGTGAAGAAAAAAATATTTATCCATTCCAGGAAGAATCAGATGAAATGTTCAATTCCGCGCTTGTCTATGAACCGGCGATCATGAAAAAATACGTCGTGCCGATACTCAGACGGGTTAAAAAGCCGCCATCGGTAATGGAAGAAACCAACCGGCTTATTCGTCTGCTCGATTTTTTCCCCGATCTCGAGGAACGCGATATACCTTCAAATTCAATCTTGCGCGAATTCATCGGCGGCAGTTCGTTTGTTTACTGATAACCGATAACAGAATGCAGAAATCAGTAACCGACTAACTGTCCTTGACTAGAACCTTAAGTTAAATATAATTGACGCAGAAACCGGGGATTTCTTATAATTCTCTCTGTAACCTGACCCCTGTTTCCTGTTCCCTAAAATGCCGGGGTGGTGGAATTGGCAGACACATACGTTTGAGGGGCGTAGGCCTTCGGGCATGGGGGTTCAAATCCCCCCTCCGGCACTCCCCTTATAAAAAAATTGCCGGATCTAATTTCCGGGTTGATTATTGATCATTTCTCAATATAATTTACTAAAGGAGAGGTGATATGATAGTCAATATTATTTTATGTTTAATCCTGGCTGGTTCGAACCAGCTATATAAAACCGGTGAAGATGGAGCAGTCCTTTTTATCGGCAACATTCCCGGAACATGTGAAAATATTCTTACTCCCCCCCAGCAAATGCCGGGCTGGCCCTGTTATATGGGCGTTCACCCTAACTATAAACCGAGCGGTGTCAATCTTGCTGATATTAATAATGATGGTGATCTTGAAATAATCGCCGGATCTACCAATAATCTTGTGTATATCTGGGATTATCAAGGGAATAATATGCCAGGCTGGCCGGTCACGCTACCTGCGCCAGTGCAGGCAAAAACCGCGATCGGTGATGTCGACAATAATGGCGATATTGAGATCGTCGTTGCTGCCAGGAACGGATATGTTAACATTTATAATGATGATGGAACTGCTTTCCCGAACTGGCCTCAAAATGCGAATGGCGTATTGGGTTTGATATCACCCACCCTATTTGATCTTAATGGTGATGGTGATCTGGAAATTATCATGGTGCAAATGCAATCTGGACAGCCGGGTCATGTTTATGTCTGGCATCCGGATGGTCAGGTCTATTCTGGCTGGCCGCAAAATACCGATTATCTTGGCGTTGCAACCGCATCAGTTGCGGATATTGATAATGACAGTTTATTCGAAATCGTCGCGCTTTCATACCGTTCAGTGTATGTATGGGATCAAAATGGTAACACCAAAACCGGCTGGCCCAAATTGAATGTTGCCAGCGGCATGAGTTATGCCCAGCCAGTACTTGCGGATCTTGATGAGGATAATGACCTTGAGATCTTACATTCTTATTATCTCAGCAATCAGGACTACGTGGGGATTTATCATCATGATGGCGCGAATTTTTCCGGCTGGCCTCAGACCTATCCCGGCCCTCAAACCTATACCACGCCGGTCACTGCGGATATTGACATGGACGATGATCTTGAGATCTTTGGTGGCGGTCATGTTTTCGGCGGTAATGATTTTTCAGTACGTCATCACACCGGCACTCAGGTGGCCGGCTGGCCCGTGCAGGTCGGTATGCTTGAATGCTCGCCAATCGTATTTGATGTCGATGATGATGGTCAACGTGAGATACTTGTTGCTAATAATTCAACCCCGGGAAGTTTCTATGCCTTTGAAGGCAATGGAACCTATGTTACCGACTGGCCGACGCCGACAACCGCCGCTGCGCTGGTAAATAGTGCGGCAGTTGGCGACGTTGATGGTGATGGTGATATTGAAATCGCATTGGTAGTAATGGATGGCACGGTCAATTTATGGACCCTGGACAGCGTTGCTTACCGTGGCTATTTAGTCGATTGGAAAACCTTTTTCCATGATGACTGGAATACCGGCTGGTTCCATCCGGCAGCACCGCAGAATTTGAGTGCTGAAAATTCCCCCTGGTGGATCAGATTGCAGTGGGATGCCAACACCGAATCCGATATTGCAGGCTACAATATCTATCGCTGTGATTCATCTGGTGGTCCCTATACAAAGATTAACGATACACTTGTAACCGGGCTCAACTACTATGATACTCCAGATTCTGAGACGGTTTACTACTATTACTGTATTACAGCGCAAACTAGAGGTTTTGCTGAATCACGACTGAGCAATGAAGTGTCTGGATATATTGGCATTAGCGAAAACGATAATAATTATACCGGACGGACTAATATTAAACCCAATCCGTTCTTTGATCAAATATCATTCGTGACTGGAAAAGGAATGCCTTTAATGGTAACGATATTTGACATAACCGGATCACGTATTTATGAATCAACAGGGACAGGCGAACTGATATGGCGTCCAGGATCCAGCATTCCAGCCGGTGTTTACTTAGTTGAAATTAAAGCCGCTGACAACCTGCAACGCTATTCGATAATAAAACTTAAATAGATATTTTATAAACCTGAAGGTCTACTACGGTGTTGATCACCTTTTCAACTCTTTCTCGGTTTACCGATTAGTGGGTACGCTCTTTTAAACTTCCCACTTCCTACTTATTAAGCTATTAAATTCGATGAGGAGACTGGGGGACAGGGATTCGAACCCCGATCAATTGGTCCAGAGCCAACCGTCCTGCCATTGAACGATCCCCCAATAGAAGATGGTCAACAGTTTATGGGTTAGGAAGCTGGATAAAATCAGTATCCTAACCGAAATTATTATATGAAATATCATATATAAGTCAAGTACAGTCAGGCTGACCGAGAATGTCATTGCGGGGAGCACATTCGCTCCGCTCAGTGTAAACTTCACGACGAAGCAATCTTAAAAATGTTGAAAAATAAACTTGTATCGGCGATTCCTAAAAGAAAATGGAATAGCAATATGAAAAGTATTGACTTTTTCTCATAGACGCAATGACAAAGGGAATTCTCGGTCACCCTGCAGTAAGTTGACAAAGTCTTAATACAGAATATAATGAGATTATCTTAGGGATTTGGATTCGGTACATCTATCATCCAAACCCTACAACTTATTTCTATCTGGACCGGAGAGCTAGTCCTAACTGGTAAGGCAGTGGACTTGAAATCCGCCGGGAGCAATCCCATGGGGGTTCGAATCCCTCGCTCTCCGTATGCCACCGCAGGTGGTATAACAGGTAACAGAAATTAGGGAACAGGCGACAGAAAAAACTACTGTTACCTGTGGCCTGTTTCCTGTAACCTGCAAGCATTTTAATGTTTGCCCGGAGAGGTGGCCGAGTGGTCGAAGGCACCCGCTTGCTAAGCGGTTTCTCGTCGAAAGATGGGACGGGAGTTCGAATCTCCCCCTCTCCGTATGCCGTTGGAAACGGCATAGCTAATTGCTAATAGCTTATGGTGAATTGCTTATTAAAATATGAATAATAATGTTAGAGTTAGGATGGCGCCCAGTCCGACTGGTTTTTTCCATGTCGGCAGTGCCCGAACTGCGCTTTATAATTGGTTGTTCGCCCGTCATCACAATGGTAAATTCATACTCCGGGTTGAAGATACCGACGTAAAACGATCATCACCCGAAATGATCAATGTTATTCTCGATGGCATGAAATGGCTTGGCCTTGATTGGGATGAGGAATATTTCCAATCACAACGTCTTGATCTATACCGCCAATATGCTGAAAAATTGCTCGATACTGGACAAGCATATTACTGTTATTGTGATCCCCAGGAACTGGAAAAAGAACGCAAGGAAGCTTACAAAAAGAAAATAAACTGGCACTATGATCGTCGCTGTCTCAATTTGTCACCGGATGAAAAAGAAAAAAAAGAAAAAGATGGACTACCTCGAGCAGTTCGCTTCATGATCCCGGATACTACGGTAAAATACAATGATCTGATCCATGGCGAGATCGGCCGTGATTCGATCGATATTGAAGATTTTGTTATTTTACGTCATGATAAATCACCCACCTACAATCTTGCCTGTGTGGTCGATGATGCAGACATGAAGATCAGTCATGTAATACGGGCCGTCGATCATATCACCAACACGCCTAAACAAATACTGCTTTACGAAGCATTTGATTTACCGAAACCTGAATTTGCCCATTTACCCTTGATACTCGGCAAAGACAAAAGTAAATTATCCAAAAGACACGGTGCGGTTTCGCTCATGGAATATCGCGATCAGGGATTCCTACCTGAAGCGATTTTCAATTATCTGGCATTACTGGGTTGGTCACCGGGCGACGATAAAGAAATAATGTCCTGCAATGAAATAATCGAACGTTTTATGCTCGATCGGGTCAATGCATCTAATGCTGTTTTTGATATTGAAAAGCTCGAATGGATGAATCAACAATATATCATGGTTATGGATCGAGATGAGCTTATTACGCGATCAATGCCTTTTCTGACAAAAGAAAAAATATATACAAATGATCTTAATCAAAATAAAGTAAAACTTCGATCAATAATTGATTTAATGGCTCCGCGCCTGAAAGTCCTTGCCGATATCAGCAAAGTAAGGTTCTTCTTTTCCGACGAATTCCAGTATGATGACAAATTAATGCAAAAACATTGCACCAAAAAAACTTTGGATATCATGGCTGACTATCTTACCGTTTTCAGAAAAATCGAACCTTTTGATATCAAAACATTGGATGAAAGCCTACGCACTTTTGCTGATAAAAACACAATTAAAGCAAGGGAAATAATTCATCCACTGCGTGCATATGTGACCGGTCAGGAAGGCGGTCCCGGTCTTTTTGAGACCATGGCAGTTCTTGGCCGAGATACGTGTATCAGACGCATCGAAAAAATACTGAAACAGAGTGGACATAATGTCTGAACAAGCGAATAAAGAAACACTCCAGCTTGCCGCCTACCTTGAATTGCCAGCTTTTTTGGTAATTGTTTCATCATCAATTGAGGTTTATCACCAAGAAACTATGGGTTATCTGCTCGGCATCAAAGGAGAGAATAAATTTCTTGTACGTTATGCAATTCCTTTTCAAACCGTGGAACGCGGATTTGCCCATGCAACCATCGATATAGACCGGGTTGGCCGGATCAATGAGATCTTAAAAGAACTGTCAGCCGGATTGGAACTGATCGGTGATTTTCACTCCCATACCCAGTTCGGCGATAGTATGGCAACGGTAATACCCTCGAATGCCGATCTTATGTCATCTATGCCCGGAAAATTAAATCTAATCTGTGCCGTCAATCAGAAAAAAAGAAAATCAAAATGGCAAGAGAATGCGCGTAAAAATCTCGTCGGTACAGTTGGTGCCTATCACATTGAAATCGGTGGTTACTATGTCGCTGAGGCCGGGATCAATGAAAAATATCAACGGGTCCTGATCAAATGTCCAGCATTAACCGGTTTGGATAAGAAATAATATGGAAATATACGGTATCGGTATCGACATGATCGAGGTAGTGCGCATAAAAACCGCAGTTGAACGCAGAGTGCAATTCCTTGATAAAATTTTTTCAGAAAAAGAAAAAAAATTGTCCGATCGCGGTCAATTCCGTTTTGAAGAACTTGCCGGGCGTTTTGCGGTAAAAGAAGCGGTCCTAAAGGCAATCAAAACCGGATGGCGCCGGGGAATAACATTCCGTGATGTCATCGTGCTTAATGAACCTTCGGGCGCACCTTATGTTGTGCTTGAAGGTAAAGCAAAGGAGCATGCCGACAATATCGGTATCAAAACATTCCATATCAGTA
>MEUM01000082.1:0-25668 GCA_001771735.1 Caldifarciminota bacterium RBG_13_43_14
CTTTTGCTCTATCAAAATTTTTATGAGGATAGCTCAGGCAGAAAAACAGAATGGTGGTCATGGAATTCATGGAATTTGCATATTCCTGACTCCGTTTTCATCATACCAAGGGAATTAACAGTAATCCGTAAGAATAAGGCATTTTATGATACTCTTTTTCCTCCAGGGCCTGAGATTATATATAAGAAGTATGCGATACTTCCGATAAGCACATGGTGGTTTTTTTTAAAAATGCATCTGAAAAGACTATTTTTTTAACTCACAACTTTGGCGGGCATATTGACCTTAAATACAATTACGTGTATGCTAATGGTATGTTACCGGTGTGGTTTTACGCGCCAGAGATCTGTCAGTTTAGGAATTTTCCGCCCTCTGCCAGAGGCAGACAAGATAGGCGGGTCAGCTTCATTTAAATCATAATAAAGGGGGCTGAAGGCGTTTATTTTTACGTCTGTTTGAACATATCGATCAGGAAACGGGATGGTTTTTGTGACCGCCCATATCTCCATTTCGGGTATAACAAATATAGTTTTTTCTGGGCGCGGGTGAGACCAACATAGCATATCCTTCTCTCTTCTTCGAGTTCTTTTTGGGCGGACAATTTCTTGGTAAGAGGGAAGATCTCTTCGACCATATCAACCATGAAAACAACCGGAAATTCAAGTCCCTTGGCGCTATGTATGGTCATAAGCTTAACCGTATCTTTTCCCCAGTCGACCAGATCAAGCTCCTGGACCAGGCGGATTTCGCTCATGAAATTACTTAACCCGGGCTGGTCATGGCTGCGCGCCAGCGCCTGCAATTCATTTATATTTTCACCCTTGAGGCCAAAGGTATTAATGCATTCATTAACTATATTCAGTGGTTTTAATAAACGCCCTTCACTGATCTGATGAGCAAGGATCTCGCGTGCTTTATCCTCGTTCTTCTTGCTTATATTGAACAGGGTAAGAGCGCGGGCAATAAACTCCAGGCGGTATTCAGTGGTTATAGGTTTTTTATTGATATAATAATCCAGCAATTCCAGATACTCAATAACTGGTTTTATATCCAATCTTTCAAAAAACGATGCGCCGCCGATCAATGCATGGGGAATGCGTTCTTTCATAAGTTTTTCCTCATATAATCGTGAAAGCGAATTCATCCGGTATAGTATAGCAAAGTCCTGGAACCGGTAATGGTCATGCTTGAGCGCTTTAATTTCCTTTATTATATACTCAGCTTCCTCTTCTTCCGAAGATGCGGCATAGAGCACAATGTCGGCATTGTCTGAATTGGGGATAGTGGTGGGTTTGCGTAGCATCAGATTGTTGGCCAGATCTACGATCTGCTGGGGCAGGCGGAAGCTCCGTGAAAGCTGGAAGATCTTCACTTTTGGAAAATCCTTCGGTACCTGATAGATCAGATCACGGTCGGCTCCACGCCATCCGTATATCGCCTGGTCAATATCACCGGTGAAGAAGAAGTTATCCCGGATCAACAGCGATATCAATCGATATTGTGCCGGGTTGATATCCTGCAATTCATCAACAAATATGTAATCGAATGACTGTTGATAATGGTCCCGAAGATCAGTTTCATAATTCAGCAATCGGAGCGGGAAAAAGATTAGGTCATTGTAATCAAGGTAGTTATTCGTTTTTAGGTGGGTTTGGTATGTTGAATAAGCTTCCTGACAAAATGCCTCCCATTTGCTCTGTGGTTTTATGTCCTGAACCTGCATGCCCTGGGATTTGAATAGTTCGATCTGCTTCAATACGGCCCGGCTCCGGTATTTCCCGGTCTTGATCCCGGTCCGGTTGAACTCATCGACCGGAACAACAACCGTGAAATTTTCATCAATATCAAGTCGCTCAGCATCACGCCTGAGTATGTTAAGCCCAAGGGCGTGGAAAGTGCCAAGCCATAGTTCATGCAGCGGATAAGAAGTGATCTTCTGCAAGCGCATTTTGATATCATTGGCGGCTTTGTTGGTAAAAGTGCATACTAGTATCCGGGAGGCAATTTTTCCCTGGTCCAGCAATTTTTTTAGTGCAAAAGTCAGGGTACTGGTTTTGCCGCAGCCCGCCTGGCCAAGCACCAGGATCGGCATCCCGGTATGATCGATTATCTCTTTTTGATCAGCGGTCAGTTTTATTTCATCAATTTTATGATTGATCGTCGGCAGAGTGGAGGTGACAACAACTGCTTTGTGCCTTTGTTTTAAATATGCCAGTAATTCTTGAGCTGTTGACCGGGCTCTTGAATCCACGCACAGCATTCGGGCAATGGTTTCTTCGATGATCTCGGGTACATTGGATCGTATCATGGAGGGCAGTAAAAAAGAGCCGTTTGCGATCTTGATCTGCAAACGGCTCAGGGCATCATCGAGGAATGGCGGTATACCGGCGATCATTTCATATAATAATATACCAAGACTCCAGATATCCGATTTTTCGGTGAAATTTCCAGACCAGGTTTCCGGTGACATGTATAGTGGTGTGCCGGCAGTTGATGCCGATATCGTTCCGGAACGAATAAAACGAGCAAGGCCGAAATCCGCGATCTTGACCGTTTTCTTCCCCTGGTAATCGGTAATAAGCACATTCTCCGGTTTAAGATCGCGATGCAATACCTTTTTATCATGGGCATAGGATAGACCGTCGAGCATTTGCATGAGAATAGTTAATACATCATTGCAATCCATACCATCGGCATTGATAATATCACGCAAAGTATTCCCTTCCACATATTCAATGACCATGACGAATTTATTCTCAATGAAATCGATGTTATAGAACCTTACTATGTTAGGATGATCGAGCGAAGCCAGGAGACGGGCTTCATCCCTGAGCATATTGATGTCATCTTTATGCATGCGGGCGATCTTCAGAGCGAACAGTTTGTCAAGAATAGTGTCCCGGGCGAGAAAAACATCACCAAAAGCGCCGCCGCCGCACCAGCTTATCAGCTCATATTTCCCGAATTTCTTTTGAAGCACGATCTATGACGGAAAAGCCGATAAATGCAAAAGCACCTTTTTGTCGAAAACCGCCTGACCAGCAAGGTTGCGTTTAGCAAAATGTATCCGTGTATTTTTACCGGATCGTTCCTCTTCGATCGCAGCCGAGATACTTTTAACGAAATTTATTATATCCGGATTTTTTAATTCTTTTTTTGTCAATTCACAGGCTTCCATTGCATAACCACGGATAAGCTTGCGTTCAAATTGGCGGAAAATTGAATTATTGGCAAATAAGTCGCAGCCCAGGATGCGATTACCAGCAACCCCGATGAACCCGATTGCCTTATCATTTAAAGTGCTGAAATCCTCAAGATAGCGGTTAAGCTCGTCATCAAGCCCTTTATAAATATCGTGCATTGATGAGGTCACGGAATTTATACGGGTTGAAACGATTTTTTGGGTAATTTCATTCCATATGTCCTGTTGCAGTTCATTGACCGGTCTTTTGGTCAATAGTATTGAACGAAGCCGCGGATAAGAACAGAATCCGGTCGTGAATCGACCGATTGATTGCCATCGTCCCTCTTCCACACAGACCACGGAAAGGGTTTTTCGGGTTTTGGCCGGAATAAAAGTTGAAGCGCTCACGATGCGGTTCTGCATAGCACCGGCGATCTCCTCGCCATCGATAATCAGGAGCGGCTGATCGCCGAGATTGTTGAGATCGACTTTGTCGATCACCGGAGTATCAAGTTCTTCGATCTGAATCTTCTTTTCATCAAGTAATGTGTCGATCGCATGCAAGCGGTATTCAATGGGTTTGTCGGTCAGTAATGGATAAAGCTGGAGATTACGCAGGAATAACGGATTGTCAGTGCGAAAATCCATCAATCACCAGGCGAATACTGAGCAACAAAGATCCGTTTCTCCGACCAGTCCGTATACCAGGTCCAGTTACGACTATATGCCCGGACCTGCCAGTAATACTTGCCATTCGCACTGACCACAAAAATAAATGTAGTATCTTCGACCCGCTCAGCCTTGCCAGGAAGCTCGGGGTTATCGTCAATTTTCAACTCATAGTATTGAGTGCCCGGGATTGCGGTCCAGATCATTTCAATATCATTTGGATAAGGATTCCAGCAATCGTATAAAAAAGCCGCATTGTTCGCCGGAGCGATCAATAAGGCCGCTTCTGGAGGCGGGCCGAGTGAATCGAAAGGTGGTTCATATTCATGCGGATCGCGGCAGCTTGGAGCGAAAACAATAAATAGTGCAAGCATGATCATTGAACTGAACTGGATGATTCTAAATATTGAGTTCATTGTTCACCTCTTTAAAAAACTATATTAACTCCTACACGGGCACGGCGCGGTGCAGTGTAGGCATTGACCCAATCATCACTTTCTTTCATCATATCGTAAAAGGCGCGATACTGTTCATAGGGTACAAGCAAACCGTCATGGCTCAGATCAGCCTGCGGACTGTAGTAGGCCCGGTCGATCGCGACATATGATGTCTGTTCTTCAAAATCGGTAAGCTTGATATCTTCCAGTGGCACGAGTGGAAAATGGGAATTAATTTCATTGCGGATGTCAAGCAGGTTTATGATCTCGAAGTTGATGGCGGCCTGTAATCGGCTGATCTTGAATGATTTAGATAGCACGCAATCGATTTGTTTTTGAACCGGCAGGTATGCATAATTACGTTCTTCATATTTGCCTTCGGGACCGGGCGGTGTATAGGGAAAACCTTCGCCGAAAAAGGCAAACAGATATAATTTTGTTTGTAGCGGCAATTTGAACATTCCTTGAAAAAACAGCTTGTGTCTCTGGTCAAAATCCAGCGGGTAGTCCTTTGCTTCCGGGATAAAGGTAGTATCTGGATTGTCCGCGTAATAGCGCCGGTATACTTCTTCGGCATATGAACTTGATCCGCGTGCAAATGATAATGTATATGATATTTTACCGGTATAAAGAGAGTTTGCAAATTCCAGTATTGTTTCAACACCTTTTATATTCGCATATTCAATGTTCCGATATTGAACATAATTATGAGGTGCCGATAAAACCAGTCTTGTGCCGATAAGATCGGCAACATCTTTGTAAAAACTGTTAAGAGTAGCCGTAAGATTAGGATTGATCGCGCCTTGAAAGCCGATCTCATAACTAACGGTTTTTTCTGGTTTCAGGTCTGGGTTGCCGACCAGGGGGAGCCAGCCGCCGCTGACCAGATAAGACGGAAACGGATAAAGCCCGTAATAAACATATTGTTTATCATATAACGGCGGTTGAGCGTAACTACCGACATTAGTGCGGAAAATGAACTTTTCCGTGACCATGAATGATATCCCCAGGCGCGGCGAGATGACAGTTTTAGGTTCGATATTATTGACGCCCGAGGAAAAATGATCATATCGGCATCCGATCTTTGCATACAGGCCTCGAAAATCAATGTTGTCCTGTATGTAAACTGAGTACTCGCTGGGTTGATAATTATATTCATCGATCAACTGATTCTGTGAATCACTAACAAAATAGGTGAAATTATTGAAATCCATTTGAGCGTATTCGACCCCGGCTTTAAGTTCATGATACCGGTTGAGTTGTGCAATAGTACTAAAATGCGTTTTTAAAACCTGGGATGAATTCTCCCGGTATTCGGGATAATCACCTTCACAAACAATGTCCTGATGCACTGCGCCGAAAGGATTATCGCTGCCAGCCGCCGGCCAGCGCAGGGTTTCATAATCCTGGAATTGAAAAGGATTGAAAAATCCATAGCTGCCTGGAACCCTCACTCCATAATTAAGATTCGTGTACAGGCGGTTCAGATTCAAATTAAATAGTTTTCTGGAATCGGGCAGAAAGCTTAAGCTCAAAATCTGAAGATCGCTCTGGCGGTGGTCAGAACGGTAGTGATCAAGATTATACTTCCATTCCGAATTGTAACGATCGAACTGGCTGTTTGACATTGCTCCACTAAGCATCAGGTTGAACTTGCCGCTTGGAGCAGCGATCCACTTTCCATAGAATGAATAATCGCTGCGGTTTTTATGAGGGAGAATGAATAATTTGGGGTCCCAATCATTGGTCTGCATGAGGTCGATCGAAAAATAGCCTTTATTTTTTTTATTAATCGGTATATGAACTGCGCCATTGTAATTTTCATAACCGAAATCGAAATAATAGGGCATTATTCTTTCGGTCTTGGTAAAACCCTTTAATTCAATGTTGTCTTTGGGAAAAGCCGTGATTACATTGATAACGCCGGACATCGCCCGACCGTATTCAACATCAAACCCGCCCGGCAGGAATATGACCTCATCGATAACACCCTTGGAAATTGCGATCGCAAGATCACCGGTTTGCGGGTCGATGATCGAAACATTATCGATCATATACTGTACCTCGCTCGAACGGCCACCGCGCACATGTATTCCCGTATCAGTTCGGGTTACTGCAGGTTGGAAAGCAATCATCTCGATTGCGTAATCGATCGGCAACGTGGTGATTTCAGTGCTCCGTAGAATATAAGTAGTGCCGACCATATCCTTTTTTACCTGAGGTATTTCACTGGTCACGGTGATCGGCGGCATTTCGATAGTGGTTTGGGTAAGAGTGATATTTAACCTTACGGTTTGATCGATCTCAACCACGGCATTTTCGACGCGTTTGGACTGATATCCGATATAGCTTATCTCAATTGTATAACGACCACGCGGGACACTGAGAATGAAAAAATCACCGTTTTCATCACTGGCAGTGCCGAGTTCGGTGCCTAATATTTCAATGTTCGCACCGACAATGGATTCTTTGGTTGCTTGATCGCGTACCGTACCTTGAACTTTACCAGTCGTGCCGTTAATAAGGCACAGGATCAATAGATATGCCATGTTTGCTCCTTTTTAACTCTGAAAAATCTGAAAGATTATCATGCAATTATTAAAGATCATGGTGCGAGCCGTATCATTGAGAAATCATAATCAAATAATGTATATGCATATCCGACTGCAGTGTAGCCACCATCATTGGTCTGGATCACATCATATCCATAATCATTATGAACTAGATTTGAAACGCGAGCCCACAGCGAATCACCGGTCGCGCTTATTTTGATCAAATATGTATCGTAATACGAGCCACTGAAAGAATTGCTTGCACCGGTGATAATATATCCGCCATCACTGGTCGGTTTGATCGAATAGGCATAATCCGTACCACTACCACCGTATTCCTCCTGCCAGCTGATATTGCCACTGGCGTCGGTTTTAACGATATAAACATTATTACCATTATCGCCGGCGATTATATAACCACCGTCACCGCTAATAGCAATATCATTACCACGATCAGCCGCGCTGGTGCCTAAAGTTTTAGCCCAAAGCGAATCACCATTGGCACCGAGTTTTATCAAATAAATGTCACTGTTTCCGGCACCAAAAGAATAGGTTGTGCCGGCGATGATGTAGCCACCATCAGAAGTTTGTTCAACACCGTATGCAAAATCACTGTCAATACCACCGATGGTTTTTGTCCAGGTTGTATCACCTGAAGAATTCAATTTTATGATATATACATCCTGACCGCCGTTGCCGAAAGAATTGGTATAGCCGACAATTATGTATCCACCATCGGAAGTTTGCTCGATGTCCCATCCGTATTCATCGTTCAAACCACCACAAGATGTTTGCCAGTCAAGAACTCCATAGTCATTGGTTTTAATGATATAAACATCGCAACCACCGACCCCATAACTAAAAGTATAGCCGGTGATCGCGTATCCCCCATCATTCGTTTTGCAGATATCATATGCACCATCATCGACCGGACCACCGAAATAAAGTTGCCAGGCCTGAGTGCCGTTGGTATCAACGGCAAAAAGATATACATCATAACCACCATTGCCGGCTGAGCGGGAACGGCCGACCGTAATATACCGATGCTGGCTGAGATTTTCGACAACCGAATAACCGTAATCCTCACGGTCACCGCCAAATGTTTTTTCCCACAGTATTCCCCCTGACAGGACGGTCAAAGTATGAGGATCAGACCATTCGGATTCAGCTTCTTTTTGATCGTATGCCTGTGCTCGTATTTCATAAATGCCGGCACTTGAGAAATTATGGGTCAGGGATACTGTTTCCGATGAAGCGACATAATAACTCCAGTTGGATATCGCTCCATCACCCCAGTCAAACCGGATCGCGATACTATCATTATCCGGATCCGTTGCCGAACTCGAAAACGAATAATTACCTGCGTCGCCGCTTTCTAATCCGCTCGGGATCGATGGTATATCGGGTGCGCTATTGCTCGAACAGGAAATGATCGCCATGATTAATAGGGCATTTATTACCGGGAAAATCGTATTTTCAAGAACGGACCGCAATCTTGTCGCATTTATCACTTAATCCTCCTTTTATCTATATGCCAGTATTAACTATTGCTCCTTGGGTAATAAAAAAAAATCTTAAAATTTCCTCACATTTTCCATCGATATTATAATTACTCTTTGACAAAGTGTCAAGGGAAGCGAGTTATTTCGGCAATTTATGCAGGGCTTGATTCGATACGAAATATGAATATAATTCATCAATAAGGAGGCCTATGTCAAAATATTTTATTACCTCGGAGTCAGTTACCGAAGGGCATCCTGATAAAATATGTGATCAGTCATCTGATGCGATACTTGATTTAGTTTTGGAAAAGGATCCTTTTGGCCGTGTAGCAGTTGAAACCCTTGCAACCCGCGGCTTGATATTTGTCGCTGGTGAGCTTTCAACGAATTGTTATGTGGAGATCGACAATATAGTCCGTGCTCTATTGTATGAGATCGGTTATAATGACAGTGATATGGGAATAGATGCCCATTCATGCGCGATTATTTCAGCGATCCAGGAGCAGTCAAAAGATATCGCGATCGGTGTCGATATCGGCGGTGCGGGTGATCAAGGCATGATGTACGGTTTTGCCTGCAATGAAACACCGGAGCTAATGCCCTTACCGATCATGCTTGCCCACAAACTCGTGCGTCGTCTGGCTGAGCTCCGGAAGGCAAACATCGTTGATTATCTGCATCCAGATGGCAAAGCCCAGGTAACGGTGGAATATGCTGATAAAAAACCGGTTGCGATCTCAACCGTGATTCTCTCGGCGCAACACCATAATGATGTCAGCAATGAACAACTCCATGCTGATTTGAAGAAATTAGTGATCAAAGAATTACTTCCTCAGAATTTGATCAATGATAGAACTAAGCTTTTAATTAATCCCACCGGACGTTTTGTGGTCGGCGGACCACAGGGTGATACCGGCGTGACTGGTCGTAAAATAATCGTTGATACATACGGCGGCGTTGGCCATCATGGAGGCGGATGCTTCTCGGGAAAAGATCCAACAAAGGTTGATCGGTCAGCTTCATATATGGCGCGTTATGTTGCCAAGAACATTGTGGCGGCCGGTGTTTGTGATCGGGTCGAAATAGCATTATCCTATGCGATCGGTGTTGCTGAACCGATATCGATCGATATAAATTCTTTTGGAACCGCAAAAGTCGATGAAAGTAAGATCGTCAATGCACTCCGTAAATTATTTGACTTCACTCCCCAGGGGATTATTGATAAACTTAACTTAAGACGGCCGATCTATAAACGCACGGCATGTTATGGGCATTTTGGCCGTGAGGAAGAAGGATTCAGCTGGGAAATTTGCGATATGGCTGATGCGATCCGGCGCGAAACCGGTATTTGAGCGGTCGGTAATCAATACGAAGAAAAGGAGCGGCATGAAATATCACATTAAGAATATTAATCTAGCATCGGAAGGGTATCGCCGGATTGACTGGGCAAATTCAAAAATGCCTGTTCTAAGCTTGATCGGGGATCGGTTTAGACGGAAAAAAGTTCTCAAAAACCGGCGGATCGGATGTTGTTTGCATGTTACTACCGAAACTGCGAATCTTGTCAGGATATTAAAGGCAGGTGGAGCTCATGTTTATCTTTGCGCTTCTAATCCGCTTTCAACTCAGGACGATGTCTCAGCCGCCCTGGCTAAAGACGGGATCGGTGTTTATGCAATTAATGGTGAAAATCGGCGCGAATATTATTTTAATATGGACCAGGTTCTTAAGGCAAAACCAGAAATCCTGATCGATGACGGAGCCGACCTCATTTCAACCGTACATAAAAAAAGAACAAAAGGCGTGCTTGGTGCTACAGAAGAAACAACTACCGGCGTTATTCGTCTGAAGCAAATGGAGCAGGATAAAGTACTGCGCTTTCCGATCGTTGCGGTAAATGATTCATTGACCAAACATTTATTTGATAATCGCTATGGCACCGGTCAATCAACCATTGATGGTATATTAAGGGCGACCAATGTTCTAATATCCGGCAGCAATTTTGTCGTAGCTGGATACGGTTGGTGCGGCCGGGGTTTAGCGATGCGCGCGCGGGGCATGGGCGCAAATGTTATTGTTACGGAAGTGGATCCAGTAAAAGCCCTTGAGGCGCGCATGGATGGTTACAATGTTATGCCCATGATCGATGCCGCCAAGGTCGGTGATATTTTTATTACTGTGACCGGTGATATCAAAGTCATTCGGCGAGAACATATGTTGAAAATGAAAGACGGCGCGATTATCGGGAATTCGGGTCATTTTGATGTTGAAATTGACAAAGTTGTTCTGAAAAAATTGACGCGCCGGCAACGATCGATCCGTAATTTCTGCGAGGAATACACATTGAAAAGCGGTAAAAAGCTTTACCTGCTATCTGAAGGTAGATTAGTAAATCTGGCTGCAGCCGAAGGGCATCCGGCAATGGTTATGGATATGTCTTTTGCCAATCAGGCGCTAGCCGTTGAATATATTCTAAATAATAAGAAATTAAAAAATGTCGTATGTACTTTACCGGTCAAGATAGACGAATCGATCGCACATTTAAAATTGAAATCAATGGGTATCAAGATCGACTCGCTTACCCCGGAACAGAAACACTATCTTACTTCCTGGAAAATGGGAACGTAGTATACGCTAAACGCCTGACACTATACGCTGAAAAACTTCATAGCTTAATAAGTTGGAAGTAATAGAGAATCGTAAATCGTCAATTGGCAGCGAAAGGCGAGTCGTTGTTGTGGGAGCGGCTTTCCACAGCCGCGATCCTATTATCGAGCCCAGGAGGGCTCTCCCACAATGGATTAAACGGCATTAACGAACTCAACGAGACTAACGATCAAAATGTCATTTAATAACCGACTAACCCAATGACGATCAAAAATGACTCAATGACCAATGACAAAATGATTACTATGTTTCCAGCTTCCAAACTCCAACCCCTAAACTATTCTTCTTTAGGTATTTAGACGTTTTTCGCCTTAGGCGAATCAGCCTTCGGCTGAAGATATTTAGGGCCTTTGCTTTATTGTTGTTCAAAGCTTCTCACGAACATCATGCCAGGCAGTTGTTTGACCAATCCTTTCATCTCCAGTTCAAGTAATATCTGTAGTATCGATGAGGTTGGTCGATCAAGCCGCTCGGCGATTGAATCAAGATATATTGGTTCGAGCGATAATTCTTGCCAGATCGGTTCGTGATCCGGGTCGAGTTTGATATCGATCGTGAGGGGTTCTTTTTTGTTTTTATCTGGATTCAATCCAAGATATTCGAGTACGTCCTGGCTTGATGTTACTGGAATAGCACCATCTTTGATGAGACGATTGGTGCCGCTCGAGGCTTTTGAAAAAATATTACCGGGTATCGCGAAGACATCGCGGTTCTGATTCAACGCCCATTGAACCGTATTCATGACGCCGCTTTTTTCCTTAGCTTCGACCGCTACGACCGCCCGGGCAAGACCCGAAACAATGCGATTACGTTTTGGAAAATTCTGGGCATGCGGGGGCGTACTGATACCAAATTCCGAGATTACCGCGCCGCTCTTTATTATTCTTTCCATGAGCTTTTGATTTTCCGGTGGATAGCAAATATCAATACCACACCCAAGAACCGCGATCGTGCGGCCATTATTACGCAAGGCGCTTGTGTGGGCAACCGTATCAATACCTCTGGCCATGCCGCTCACGATTGTTATCCCGGCTTTAATAAAATCGCTGGTGAAGATATCGGCGATCTGCTTGCCATAAACAGTTGCTCCCCGGGTACCGATCACGGCGATGCTGTTATGGTCGGTGTCTTTGATCTCACCCCGCATAAAAAGCACGGGTGGAAAATGTTCTATTGTCTTGAGCCAGGCAGGATATTGAGGAGAATAATATGGGATGGCTTTTATCAGCAGCTTTTCCGCGATGCGATACTTTTTCTCGAGCGTATCATCCAGCTTTAAGTTTTTTATGCAATTAGCGATCTCGATACCGGTTGTTTTGGCGATCTCATGTCGGTCGGTATTTTTAATCGCCTCGGCTGATTGGAAGAGTTCCAAAAGCGCAAAAAGCTTGACCCCGTTCAGTTTATCGATCGATAACAGGTCAATAAAAGACCTTAGTTCATTCATGCCGCTGAAGTTCTTTAATCATTAGAAACAAATCAGGATTATTGGTTTCGATTACTGCTAAAAAGCGCTCCGTTCTACCGGTATCCGATGTAAATTCATGAATTTTGATCGCGCATTCGCCGGCTTCCTTTTGCAGTAATTTGCTCAGGGCATTGCAGGCTTCTTTGATCACAGTTGGGTTATCGTCCTGCAGTAATAATTCGATTATTGCTTCAAATGAATTCGGGCTTGCGATCTCACCCAGTGCCAGGCAGGCGGCCGCCCGCGTATACCAATATCCTTTTTTCAGCAGCAGCTCAAGCCGCGGCACGACCTGATTCCCGTATTGAGCAAGTTTGTTCGCGGCGCGCTCGCGCATGATCCAGGATTCATCCTCAAGCAGCTTGATCAGGATTCTTAATGTTTCTCTTTCCTTGACACCATTGAGCTTGTCAAGGACCTGAAGCCGTTTTTTAATATTCGGTGATTCGAGCAATTTTATGAGATTGGCGCGGTCCTGTTTAAATCTAATTTTCATTGCTTAGATATTCACCCAGCTCCTTAATACCGTCCCCTCTGAGGGCTGACACATAAAAAGTTCTTTCTTTAATATTATACTTTTTCAGACGATTTAATAAATCGATCTTATTAAAAATTATTATTCTGGGTTTTTTCATAAGACCTTGATCATATTGTTCAAATTCCTTTACAATACTGCGATATTGTTTTAGCGGTTGATGCATAGTTATATCGATCACAAGGACCAAAAAGCGGGTACGTTCGATGTGACGTAAAAATTGAATGCCCAATCCCTTACCTTTGTGAGCATCTTCAATTATCCCGGGCATATCAGCCAGGACAATGTTCCTTTTGGCGCTTTTCAGCACACCTAGATTGGGTGCGAGCGTGGTGAATGGGTAATCAGCGGTTTTGTATCGGGAATGGGCGAGCGCATTGAGCAGGGTCGATTTTCCGGCGTTGGGAAAACCGACAATACCAATATCGGAAATAACCTTGAGGACCAGTTGAATGGTTCGTCTATCACCGGGGTTACCTTCTTCTGAGATACGTGGCGAACGTCTGGATGCGCTGGCAAAGTGCATATTGCCACGACCGCCGCGACCGCCTCGAGCAATAAGTAATTTCTCATCGTGATTGATCAGCTCGCCGATCATGCGTCCATCAGCGTAAGCGACAACCCCTAAAGGCGTATGGATAAAAACATCAACGCCGCTGCGGCCATGCATTTTTTTACCTTTGCCATGAAGACCCCGCTCGGCGCGAAAATGGGGTTTAGTCTGTAGATCATAGAGTGTGAGCATAGATCGGCTGCCGACGAGATAAACTGAACCGCCATTGCCACCGTCGCCACCATCGGGCCCACCCTTGGGAATGAATTTCTCGCGGCGAAAAGACATGCAGCCGTTACCGCCATGCCCACCTTCGACATAGATCTTTGCCGTATCGACGAATTTCATTTTTATTATTATAGCGAAGAATAATGAAGAATCAACATACTGATAACAGATTACAGTTAACAGATTGCAGTAATTACGGTTTCTTTTTATTTGAGATCTTTTTCAATAATGCTTTGGCAACGATGTCCGGCACGAGTGCCGATATATCACCGCCCAGAGAAGCGATCTCTTTGACCAGCGATGAGCTGATGAAAATATATTTTTCGCCGGGCATGAGAAATATGGTTTCAATATCCGGCGCAAGCTTGCGGTTCATCAAAGTCATCTGCAATTCATAGTCAAAATCCGAAACCGCCCGGATGCCGCGGATCAAAGTAGCGGCATTCATTTTACGGGCCAGATCCACTAATAGGGATGAAAAACCGACAACCTCGATGTCTTTTCGGCCTTTGACCACTGATTTAACAAGCGCTATCCTTTCTTGCTGGCTGAACATGGTTATCTTGGGCCGGGCGCTGACCCCGACGATCACCCGGTCAAAGATCGCTTTTGCCCGGTTAAGAACATCGATATGACCGTAGGTTATCGGATCAAAAGTTCCTGCGTATATAGCCTTTTTCATTACATTGACTCCGGTTTTGAATCGATAACCGATATGGCGGTTTCACCATGTTTTTTGTGCTTTATCATTTGCCATTCTCCAGGAAGATTAATCGTCTCCTTTGCATGATGTTCAACAATAACAACGCCGGAGGCGAGATCGCAATTATGAAGTAAAATAAGGGTTTGATCAACGTAGTCACGGTGATAAGGAGGGTCGAGGAATACGATATCGAATTTCCTGCCTTTGAGTTTTTTGAGACTGCGGCGAAAATCATATTTCAGAACCTCGCATTTGTCTTTTATCTTAAACCGGTCGATATTGATCATCAGACTACGAGCATTGGTTTCGATGAAAACGCAATTGCATGCTCCGCGGCATATCGCTTCAATTCCAAGGGCACCGCTGCCAGCAAAGACATCAAGGATGTGCGCGTTTACGACCAGACTGCCGAGAATATTGAATATTGACTCGCGAACAATCCCTTTTGTTGGTCGGGTGCCCTTTTTTGCTACCTTTAGAGATCTGCCTTTGTTTCTACCTCCAACAATCCTCATTACATCATGTCAAGGATGTCAGAGCCGCAAAATTCGTTAAAGTCTCTTTAGTAATTTCTAATAATCGTCGGCGTGATAAAGATCAGTAATTCCCGGTCCTCAAAAGTAGTCGTTGTTTCCCGGAATAATGCTCCCAGAATCGGTATGGATTTGAGTATCGGGATACCGCGCACGCTTTTGGTCTCTTTGCGGCGGATAAAACCACCGATAACAACGGTATTGCCGTCTTTAACCAGGACTTTGGAATCAGCTTCGGATGTAGTAATGATCGGGCGGCCGGCAAGCGCCGAAGCACGATCAAGTTCACTGACCTCAGCATGTATATCCATTGTGATCTCTTCAAGCGAATTGATATGGGGCGTAACCTCAAGTTTTGTACCGACGGTATAGAATTGGATCACAGTATTACCGGAAATATCACGGGTAGGGATTCCGAAACGCTGACCACCGAGTATCGATGCCTGTATATTATCGACTGCGGTTATTCTGGGTGAAGAGATGGTTTGTGCCTTGCCGTTCTCTTCAAGCATATTGATAAACATATTGATCTGGGCGAGCGATGGAACCGTACCAATATTGAAAATGCTGTAACCAACGATTGATGGATTCTGATTGCTGACTATTTCACCGCGGATGACTCGGCTTTCAAGACCTTTTAAGGTCCAGTCGATCCCTAGTCCTTTCGATGTCGAAGCGTCAAGATCGACCACCTTGGCCATGATCTCGACCTGCGGAGTCGGCGTATCGAGAAGTTTAACCAGCTGTTCGATCTTGTTGTGTATCGGATCGACCTCAGTTACGACAATCGAATTGGTCCGTTCGTCGACATTGGCTTTGCCTTTTGGCGACAGCATCGCTGCAATCTTGTTCAGCATTTTGGCTGGATCCGCAAACTCAAGTTTATAAATCTTGGATGATGTCGGTAGATCATAATCCTGCTTGTCAAGATTGTCGGCAGTATCGACCCTGATCACACCAGGATCTTCCCGGTAAGCGTAACCAGAAGCTTTTAGAATAATATCTAATGCCTGACGCCAGGGCACGTTGTGCAATCTAACCGTAACCGTGCCTTTGACATCTTTGCCAGCGACGATATTCATTCCCGAATATTCAGCAAGTGCGCGCAAAACGGTTAGAATGTCGGCGTTCTCAAGGTCGATCGAAATCGGTCGCCCGGTAATCGTTGCGGTTGGTTTTGGCGTTGGTGCAGGAACGTTGGTCTCCAGAGTCGGTGTGGCAACTATTTCAGAACCGACTGAATGCCATTCAGCAAAAGGCATGGCCTGACCAGTAAGTACGGTTAGTACAAAATTATTTTCTTCGGTCAGGGTTAAATAAGAGTAATCATTGTCAAGGGTTGCGACCACACGAATAAGATCGCTTTGCTCTGTGAATCCGGTAACGGTGATTTCTTTCACCCCGCCACGGTTCACGGCAAATTTCTTACCAACTAATGAGCTCGATACTCCCGAACAATCTATAACAACTCTTGCCGGGTTCTTTAAGCTGAAGGAATTGGCAACGAATGGTGCATCGGCAACGACTGAAAGTTTTGTATTGACACCCTCAGAAGCGACCACTATATCTTTTATTACTGCACCACCGGCCAGGGAAATTACCAAGCTCAGAATTAAAATATTCCTCATATATTACCTCCTTTACTTTTCGTTTGGTTGAAGTCTGAGTTCATACTTGGTAACAACACCAGCGTGGACAATTTCGAAAATAATCGATTGACGATTTATTTCCTTTACTTTTCCACCGGCAACTTTGTCACCTCTCTTAAGGATATAACCATTGTTTACTCCATCTTTGACCAATGCATAATATCCTTTGTCTCCCCATAGTATCCCGATCAATGTTAAATTTTCGACACTGAGGTGACTTGCCTTTCCACCTTCGGATAGGTCCCATCCAAGTAAAGGTACAAATGGATCCCGACGACCCGATTCCTTATAATCCCATTTTTCAACTGGGAAAAGAGTATCGGTTGAGGTGGCAGTAGTTTCTGGTGCCTGGTTAACGAGTAAAATGGCGAAAGCAATATTACTTACGAGGTGGCACAGCATGGGGCACCTCCTTTCCTTGTGCAACTGTATAGGTTGCGGCACTCAGTGTTGCCTCAATGCTTCTATCCTTACCAGCTTTGATAACCACCGAGGGCACATTGACTATTCTGGCCAGGTTTCCGACATTCGATAAAAATCGGCCGAGTTGATGATAACCGCAGACGATTTTTATCTGAACCGGTATTTCTGAATAATTCGTTTTTAACTGTGGAGCACTGGGTTTGAAAAGCAAGAAACTTACACCGGCCTTAGTCCCGGAATTCGATATCTGCTGTATGAGCGATGGGATCTCTTTTGCTTTGGGTAACATTTCTTTAGCTTTTTCCCATTCTAATTCCAGTCGCGCGATCTTGGCTTGAAGTTCCGGTAGACGTTCACGTGCAGCTTCAGCTTTTTGAACCTCGATCCGCAATGAATCGCGCATCGTGATCAGGTTTTTGATCTTCTTTTGATTGGGCTGATAGAGCAACTGGAAAAACGCGATGAGTATGATTATTAGTAAAACGAAAAACAAAATTAATTTTTGGGTTTTCGGTTCACGTATATTCATGATTACCTCGCAGTTGTTGTTTCGAAACCTAAACTAGCCGTGAGAGTGAATTCCATCATTTCCTGTTTTTCGACAGCTTTTTTCTCCAGTACAGTGAGATCGACATTATTGATATATGGTGATTCTTCAAGACGGTTCATGAATTCAGCGACCAGCAGGTTCGAGGCAGTATATCCTTTCAAGGTCAATGCCGATTGGGTCGCATCGAGAGTCGTTAACCACGTGAATTCAGGCACACGACTGGATATTTCATCAAGAATATGGGCAATAAAGAAACGGTTACGATTCAGTTCTTTTATCGGAGCAATAAGCGCAGCAAGCTCACGTTCTCGGCGTTCCAGACTATCGACGGTCGCCTTGTATACCTTAAGCTCTTCGAGCTTGGCATTCAGCTGTGAAATATTGTTGTTAAGGCTACCCATGCGACTCGTCTGAAGCAGCAACAGCACGACAATTATCAAGACAACGATTGTGCCGCCAGCTATGTAGGCAAAGGTTGCCTGGATCGAAGGTAGTTTTATCCCTGCGCTTGGTGCTTTTGCTGCTTTGCGCTTTGGCGCCCCTCCTTTCTTGGCAGATGGCGCTAAATTTATTTTTATCATTACTCCCCCCTTAAAGCCAAACCAGTGGCTTGGGCTAGGATTGGTCCAAGGACATCAGCCCCTTCTGGACCGAACATGGTTGGATCATAAATAATATTCTTGAAGGGATTTAATAATTCAATTTGTATACCAAGTCTGCGCTTCAAATATTCTACTAGATTCGGGATCAGGGAGCCGCCGCCCGAGAAGAACATCCGGGACACTTTTTCTTCACCGGTAACACTGCTTAGGAATTGCAAGCTGCGTTCGATCTGGGTGCCGAGATCACTGACAAAGGATTCAAAAACACCCTGAACCGAGTCTTGAGATGCGCCGACCGGGATCGTACCCTTCACGGCATTTGCCGCATCTTCATAATTAAAACCAACTTCTTTCTGGAGTTTGCTGATAAAAGCATTTACTCCATAATAAACATCTCGGGCAGATAAAGATGAACCGCCTTTCATAACATTGATGACGGTCATGCCTGCGCCAATATGAATTAATCCGATGGTTTCGTCAGAGGTCGGTGAATAATTGAATTCATAAGCATTCTGTATGGCAAACGCGGTCGTATCGACGATTATCGGTGTTAAATTCAGTTCTTTTAACAATGAACTTAAATTATTGATAAGTTCATTCTTGGCTGCAACCAGAATGACTTCCTGCTGGTTTTCGCCGAAATTTGGATTTACGATATCAAAATCAAGCGTGACCTCATTGATATCGAATGGAACGTATTGTTCCGCTTCCCATTTGATCTGCTCGCGTGTATCCGCTTCGTTCATCCGGTCCATTGTAATTCTCTTAATGATTACATCTCGGCCGGCAAGTCCGATCACAACATCTTTGGTTGTGAAATTGCGACTTTCAAGTACAGTTCGGATCGAATCTAAAACTGCCTCCCGATCAATAATCTCTCCCTCCACGATCGCATCAGGTAAGACCTTTGAAATCCCGTAATTAAGAAGTTTTTTATTCTTACCTGTACTAAGTTCTACCATTTTGGTTTGACTGGATCCAATGTCAAGACCGATAACCTTTTTTTTCTTTCCGAACATAATCACTCCTTGTTTTTGTACATTTCGTTCAATTATATATATATTAGATAATCTGTCAAGAGGCAATTAAAAGGGAAACCGTTAATCACTTAAAATATCGGTTTAGCGTGAATGGTCAATTTTATAATAATTTCTGATAAAATCGGAAATCTTTGATTTCAGAGCTTTTAATAATTTTTTTGACGAAAATGAATAGTTCAAAATTCCTAACCTTTATCAAGTTATATTTCCGATCATTCCCGGAAATTAAAGGATGACCGGCATTTTTGTGTGAATCCGGCAAGTTTTCCCGATTTAATTGAGCTTCGTAACTGACCCATTAATTTTATATAAAAGTGTAGATTGTGGTAGCTGACCAGGCGTCCGGCCAATGCTTCGCCGGCATTGAAAAGATGCCGTATATAGCCCCGAGAAAAATTACGACAAGTAAAGCAGGTACATTCAGGATCAATCGGAGCCGTATCCTGAGCATATCGGCTCGCTTTGACTATGATTTTGCCTCCAGTAGTGAAGGCCATGCCAGTTCGTCCATTCCGGGTTGGCAGCACACAGTCGAAAAGGTCAACGCCCCGGCTTACTGCTTCTACAATATCTTCAGGATATCCAGCACCCATTAAATAGCGGATTTTTTTAACTGGTATTTCCTGATTTACTTCAAAAACCATTTCCTGGGTCAGGCTGGAAGGTTCGCCGATCATTAATCCTCCGATACCATATCCGGGAAAATCAAGATCAACGAGACGCCGTGCGCATTCGCGCCTTAAATCCTTGTAGGTAGCGCCCTGTATTATTCCAAAAATATTTTTGGTCGATCCTTTTATGCTGCGTTTTGCCCATTGCAGCGTACGTTCAACTGCTAATCGGGCATCGAGAACCGAAGATGGATAGCCAGTGAAAAAATCAAGGCACATTGCGATATCCGAACCAAGTTCTTTTTGTATGCTGACCGCGAGTTCGGGACTGAGAAAATGCCTGGAACCATCAAGATGTGATGAAAATTCAATACCATCATCGTTGACTTTCCGTAATGTATTTAACGAATAGGCCTGAAATCCTCCCGAATCAGTAAGAATAGCGCGGTCCCATGACATAAAGCGGTGGAGACCACCGAATTGCTTTATCAAAGGTGAGGTTGGTCGCAGCATTAAATGATATGTGTTGCAGACGATTATCTGTACGCCAATTTTTTTTAACGATGCTGGATCGATCATTTTTACCGTCGCCTGGGTCGCGACTGGCATAAAATTCGGCGTATCGACCGAGTAATTTTTTAGTTTAATTATACCAACCCGTGCGGCACTTGCCGGATCTTGATGGATTATTTTAAAGCGAATCACTTCATTACTTCTTTGCCCGCAAAACTACGATTGAGCGCGAATTCATTTATATCGTAGGGCGGTTTCCCATTTAATATATATTCCGCAGCTAGCCACCCGATCTCCGGTCCGAGCATAAAACCGTGGCCACACATGCCGCCGACGATCCAGAATCCTCTAATTTGTGTTTGATCAAGGATCGGATTGCCATCTGGGGTCATTTCATATGAACCGGACCATTGGCGCATGATCTTGACTTTTTCAAGCTTGGGGATAAGCCGCGCCATGCGTCGTCCCATTTCTTTTGCGAATTCAAAAGAAGTTCCAAGGTCAATACCTGGTACATTGGGTTTAGGTGTGTAGCACCCGATAATGCTGCCTTTGTGGTATTTCTGATTAAAATAGCAGCCGTCATCCCGATAGTCGACGATCATCATATCAAAAAATCTTTCGATCGGCTCGGTTATGATCGCCTCATGACGTTCCGGGTATATCGGGATATCAATATTCAATAACCGGGCGATACTACCGCAAAAAGGTCCAGCTGCATTGATCACGACTGGCGCATAATATTTCTCGCCGGTGCTGGTTGATATCGAATCAACCCGTTCATTTTTAATACCAATGCTTTGAACTTCGGTTCCAGTAAAAACTTTTCCCGAATGAGCAATATGGCGTGCGTAGGCATCAACTATCAAAAATGGATTTGCCTGACCATCACTTGGGCAATGTGCACCACCAAGCAATCCTTGCGTATTTATACCCGGTACTAGACGCTCAATTTCTTTTACATCGACATATCGGACATCGAGTTCCATTTCTTGCTGTAGTTTTATCAGTTCAAGATAGACCTGTTTCTTGTTTTCATCATGGGCAAGAAATAGATAACCTCCCGGATGGAACTCTACGTCCTGTTGTAATTCATTGGCCATTACTTTGAATTTCTTGACTGATTCCATGGCAACCTTAATGCTGAGTTCAGTTGAAAATTGCTGTCGGATACCTCCAATACAACGTCCGGTCGATCCGGCGGTCAGATAATCTTTTTCAAAAAGAAAAACCTTTAGTCCTTTTCGAGCTAAATAATAACCGGCGGCAGTGCCAATAATACCACCACCGATTATTATAACATCAGCTGTATTGTCCATGATAAGTTCTAAATACTAATAACAAGCACTAAATTCTAAGCACGAAATCCTAAACCCCGTCAAATACAAAAAAAGATTATGGCTCATGCTGAAAAAACAGTTATTACCCTTATTGATATTATTCCCTTGTGATATATGCAATTTGAACGGGGTAAACAATATTTAATTTCCAATTTTTTAAATTCCAAACAAATTCTAAGTCCCCCTCTATCCCCCTTTGTTAAAGGGGGATAGAGGGGGATTGTAAAAGATCTATTCATTGGGCCGGGATCAGCTTTTGGTTGAAGGATTTCGTATTTCGAGATTAGTATTCTAGTATCCATACTGTGCAATAATCTCGTCTTTTTTCTTACCCAGGATCTGATACTTTGCACCGATCTTCGTGAATGCGGCGATCGCTTTATCAAGATGTTCTTTTTCGTGGGCAGCTGATACCTGTACTCGGATCCGCGCTTGCCCTTTAGGCACGACTGGGAATGAAAAACCGATTACATATATACCTTCTTCATAGAGATCGCGCGCCATATCCTGTGCGAGTTTAGCATTGTATAGCATTATCGGTACGATCGGGTGAACGCCTTCACGGATATCGAATCCAGCGGCGGTCATTTTATCTCGGAAATATTTTGTATTTTTTTCAAGTTTGTCCCGACGGTCAGTAGTTTTAGAGATCAGATCGATTACTTTATTTGCCGCCGCAACAATAACCGGGGGCATGGTATTGGAAAATAAATAGGGACGCGCCCGTTGCCGGCAAAGATCCACGATCTCTTTTCGTCCGCTCACACATCCGCCGGACGCGCCACCTAGGGCTTTGCCCAAGGTTGTCGTAATGATATCGATACGCCCGATCACACCACAGTGTTCATGAGTACCTCGACCGTTTTTACCCATGAAACCGGTCGCATGAGAGTCATCAACCATGACCATTGCATCATATTTTTCAGCCAGGTCACAAATCTCGTCGAGCTTGGCAATATCACCATCCATTGAAAAAACACCATCAGTTATGATCATTCTCAATCGTAGGTTCTGGGTTTCCTTCAATTTTTCCTCGAGATGATCCATGTTCGAATGCTTGTAATTATAAAGCTGGGCTTTACAAAGCCTCATTCCGTCAACGATCGATGCATGAACCAGCCGGTCAGAGATCATAGCGTCTTCTTTATCAAGCACGACATCGAAAACACCGGCATTCGCATCCATACATGAAGGAAAGAGTATGGTATCCTCAGTCCCGAGAAATTTGGTTAACTTGGTTTCGAGCTCCTTATGAATATCCTGGGTACCACAGATAAAACGCACTGATGACATACCGTAGCCACGTTCATTTAAACCTTGATGAGCGGCTTCGATGACTTCCGGATGACTTGATAACCCAAGATAATTGTTAGCACAGAAATTCAACACTTCCTTCGGTTTGGCGCCGACGGGAAACTCGACATTGATATTAGCTCCCTGGGGCGATTCGATATAACGTTCTTCTTTAAAAGTTCCGGCGGTATTGATGTTTTTCAATTCATTTGAGAAAAAATCCCGGGCTTTGTTGCTATAGGCCATCATGACCTCCTATGCTACATTGAATTCTTTGAGTAGATTGATCATATTGTTTACTGAATCGAATGCCTCGGTCGTGGCTTTTTCATCCGGAATCGAGATCTGGAATTTTTTCTCAAGAAAGGTTTTAAGCGCTACCATTGAGAATGAATCAACGATGCCGCTTGAGATTAATTGAGTACTCTCATCAATCTCTTCTGAATCATCATCCAGATATTCCTTTTTGACATAATCGATTATCAATTTTTTTAAATCGTCGCTCATTTTACCTCCCTCTAAAATTAAATTCTAAATCCTAAGCACTAAATTCTAAATAATATCTTCAGCCTAAGGCTGATCCGCCTATGGCGGAAAATTCCAAACAAATTCTAAATCCCCCTCTATCCCCCTTTATTAAAGGGGGAAGAAGGGGGATTATAAAAGATTTATTCATTGGGCTGGGATCAGCTTTTGGTTGAAGGATTTAGTATTTCGTGCTTAGTCATTAGTCGTTCTCCAGTGTGCTGGTATCGCCGATCTCCTCGCCCCACTCTTTAGCCCGCAGCATTCGGCGCATGATCTTGCCGCTGCGCGTTTTAGGTAATGAAGATACGAATTCGATTGCCTGAGGCATGGCCAGCGGCGAAAGTTTTTTGCGGATAAAGTTCATAATATCGAGTTCTAAATCTGCGTTCGGCTCATGACCAGGTTTTAGAGCAATAAATGCCTTAACGACTTCCATGTTCACTGGGTCTGGTTTGCCGACCGCGGCGGATTCAGCAACCGCTGGGTGCTCGAGCAAAGCTGACTCGATTTCAAATGGTCCGACTAGATGACCAGCCGTATTAATAACATCGTCATCGCGACCCATGAACCAGAAATAGCCTTCGTTATCAATACTGGCACGATCGCCGCATATGTACCAACCGTTCTTGAATTTTTCATCATATAATTTTTTGTTATTCCAGTAAGTGCGGAACATCGATGGCCAGCCAGGTTTGAGCGCGATCAAACCCACTGTCCCGGCGGTTTCTATCGGTTCAAATTTCTTTGGATCAACGACAACTGCAGTAATTCCTGGAAATGGTGTGCCCATGGAGCCTGGTTTTACCGTCATGCCAGGAAAGTTCGTGATCACTATCGCTCCGGTTTCAGTTTGCCAGTAGGAATCGTGAAAAGGTTTTTTAAATACTTCCTGCGACCAGATCACGGCTTCAGCATTTAGGGGTTCGCCAACACTTATCAAATGGCGCAGGCAGGACATATCATGAGCTTTGACCGGTCCTGCGCCTTCTTTCATTAAAAGACGGATTGCAGTCGGTGCTGTGTACCATATTGTAACCTTATGTCTTTCAATGAAACTATACCATTTATCAGTGTTGAATCCCGAATCTAGCACAACCTGAGTAACGCCACTTGCCCAGGGTCCAATGATTCCGTAGGATGTACCGGTCACCCAGCCCGGGTCAGCAGTACACCAATAAATATCATCGGTGGTCAGATCCAGTGCCCATTTTGCCGTTATATGTTGAGCAATAAGCGATGAATGAACATGCATTGCACCTTTTGGTTTTCCAGTAGTACCGGATGTATAATGCAGCACCGAGGGAAATTCCGGACCAGCCTTATATATGTCGAATTTTTCATTCAATTGCGCTTTTTCCATATTAAAACTGATTTCAAATTTTTCGAGTTTTTTATTCCCCGCGTCGACCACGAATATATATTTTAGATCAGGTAATTTATGAAGTATTTTTCTTACTTTTCTAATATGCTTCATAGTGGTAAATATCGCGCAGGTCGACGCGTCCTCAAGCCGGGTGAACAGGGCTTCTTCACCGAATGCCGAGAACAACGGCTGAACAATGCCGCCCATTTTCAGCACTCCCAAAAAACTTATGTACAATTCCGGGATACGGTCCATGAACAGGCATATTCTTTCCTCAGGTTTGATCCCATTATCGAGCAGGAATTGAGCGATTGCATTGCTGTACAATCTTATATCATTATAGGTATATTTTTTCTTGTTGCCCTGAAAACCCTCCCAGATCAAGGCTGTTTTGTCCGCCATTCCTTTTTCACAGATCCTCTCGCTGCAATAATACGCAAGATTGTACATACCATCCTTACCGTATTCGAGTTCTTTAACTGACAACTGCCATTCGAAATTTTTGTATTTTTCCTCATAAGAACCAATATTGCCCATCAACATGCCTCCTTACAGATCATTTTCCATGATGGTTAAACTAAGCGATAATTGTTTTCTGCGGGTCGTTGAACAATGAATGTTTTTGATTGATCTATCATCGGCGATCTTTTTTAATTCACCTTTTAGTGTGATCTTCTCATTGAATTCAATTTCAATATTTTTCCAGAAATATCCTTTTTCCAAAC
>MEUM01000082.1:25848-25957 GCA_001771735.1 Caldifarciminota bacterium RBG_13_43_14
ATTTTCTTCCTTGGGATTGATGATAATATCAGCGCCCAGTTTCTTGGCCAGCTGAAGACGATATTCATTGATCTCGGTAGCGATAATTTTTACGGCGCCGCATTGCCGG
>MEUM01000082.1:25993-26192 GCA_001771735.1 Caldifarciminota bacterium RBG_13_43_14
TGAGCATTTCCGGTGTGGCACAGGTAGCAATGACCACAGGCGATATGAGTTTCAGCCGAAATAATATCACCGGGCTTTAGATTTTTGACCTGGCTTCCGATCTCAACGATCTCACCACAAAGTTCATGCCCTAATACCTGGGGTAATTTTTTGATGCGATGCTGTGCCCAATGATTCCATTCATAAATATGCAGATCAG
>MEUM01000083.1:0-1215 GCA_001771735.1 Caldifarciminota bacterium RBG_13_43_14
CCGCGCCAAATAACGGGCATGGAAGCGTCATTTAACAAAAAAGCCATTGATATCAAGGCCAAATTTTCATTGACTTGTATCGGTTTTATCCTGCCTTCAGGATCAGATTCGAGTTGCTTTCCCTCAACGCCAAGCATTTTTGCGAGGTTTGGACCGTGTATGTCTATGTCAAGAAGTCCGACTTTAAGGTTTTTTTGGCTCAGGCCGAACGCCAGATTGGCCGCGACCGTACTTTTGCCAACGCCGCCTTTACCGGAAAAAACAAGAAGCCGGTTTTCTATACGGTTCAATGTAGCAACCATACGTTGTTTTTCATCGATTTCTTTATTTTCTTTTATTATATGATCGTTGTTCATATGTTATTAATTGCTCCCTCAAGCACCTTATTGACAAAGCTGTCGCCTTCAAGGCGTGTATTTATTTAAATAGACGAATTTAGCCAATGGCAATCGCTCCGGTCGGTCTTTTTCTGCCTGGATTTGTTGTTCGGACAATATCGGACTGATCTTTTCGGCATGCTTGCCGATATTGATCAAAGTAATTATTTCCATTTCTTCAGGAATATCAAGCACTTCTCCGGCTTTTTTTGGACTGAATCCGGCGATCGGATGAGCAATAAGACCTAATTCGGTGGCCCTCAGGATCATTGCCGCCACCGCCATGCCCGTGTCAAAGAAATAGTATTTACGGTCTTTGATTATACAATCTAGATCCGGTTTACTGAATACTGCGATAATTAGCGATGCCGCCTTTACCCATTCATTTCCTTTGGACAATGTGTCATGCATTTTTATCAGTTGATCCGGATCATAAACGAACACAAAACGCCACGGCTGATTATTAAAGCAGGAACAAAACAATTGAGCACTGCCGGCCAGGTCCTTGATTAGATCGTCGGTGATCTCCACTGGAGCCAGTGAACGGTATGCCCGCCTTTCTTTTATTGCCTTGGTCACGTCCATGTCGTTCTCCCTTTATTCCCAGATAATTTTACCGGTCCAATAAACCTTTCAAAGCGTTCTTTTTTTACCTTACAGATCGGGCAGATCTCAGGCGGTTGATCCCTTGCGCATAAATAGCCACAAACTCGGCAACGCCAAATGGGCATTGTAATATTAAGCGTGCCGGGTTTTGGCGGCGCACCGATATTCCGATCTTTTTTCAACGGTCGACGTTCCGGAATCGAACCGATCTTCTGTTTATTTTCTACCGCCT
>MEUM01000083.1:1286-8452 GCA_001771735.1 Caldifarciminota bacterium RBG_13_43_14
CATATAATGTCGAGGTCTTCGTCTTTATTACCGGCTGAAGCCCGGCATGGACAGGCAGGATAGCCATATCGTTTTTCATTAACGATCAGTCCTTCTATTAGATCCCGGGTGAATTCAATGTCCGGATTGAGATTATATCCGCCGTTTTCAGCCTCTTTTTTTATTTTATTGTAATAAGTATCGATCTCGTTTTCGTTTACTCGGGGTCGTTCAATCATAATTCAGTGCTTGTTTGATCTTCGATTCATCATAGCCAAGGACGCATTTGCTGTCTTCGATTACGAGCACCGGGAAAGACAGTTTAGGATTCCACTTTTCGATCTCTTTTTCAACTCGCCGTTTATCTTCACCTTCGAGCAGATCATAATCTATATAATCATACTTGATACCAAGTTCATTCAGTAATCGCTTTGTTTTCTTACACCATACGCACGTGCTCAGGGCATAAAGCACGATTTTAAGTGAATTCTTCCCAGGTACGTGTTGATCATTCATCTTCGCTCCTTTTAATGTCCGCCGCTGCAGCAACATCCTTTTTGTATGGGTGGCTCAATATATTTCTGCGGATTCTTATCGAAAGCTGCTTTACAGCCAGGGGCACAAAAATAATACTTGGTGCCCTTATATTCGCTCTGGTATTCAGCTGTTTTATCATCAACCTGCATCATGCATACTGGATCGATCGCCATCTTAATCACCTCCTGATTACTGCCGCTATTTTGCGGGTGGCGTATAATTTTTTAACATTAATGATAATGATACAACCGTGATCGAGCTCAATGCCATTGCTAATCCGGCAAACTCCGGCTTGAAATCGATCCTTAATATTGGATATATTAAACCTGCGGCAAGGGGTATCAATGCGATATTATACGCAAATGCCCAGAAAATATTCTGTTTGATGCGTTGCATAACCTTCTTGCCTAATTGAAGAGCAGCCAATGCATCCCGAAAATTATTACGGACGAGCACGATATCACCGGTTTCAATCGCGATATCAGTCCCTTGTCCCATCGCGATCCCAATGTCTGCCTGGGCAAGGGCTGGGGCATCATTGATACCATCACCGATAAAAACTACCTTATTGCCGTCCGACTGTAACTGAGATACGATTCGCGCTTTTTCCCCGGGCAATATATTTGCCTTGATATTATCGATTCCGACCTGTCGCGCAATCGCATTTGCTGAAACGTCGTTATCACCGGTCAGCATCCATAGATCATACTTCATTTTCTTGAATTCAGATATTGTGCCGGCACTTTCCGGTTTCGGACGATCCGCCAGGGCAATAATGCCCAGGCAGTTGTCTTGCCTTCCAATATATATTACAGTGTTTCCTTGGTTCTTCAAGGTTACTGCTTGTTGCCGAACTATATCGCTTATCATGACCTGTTTTGAACCCATGAATTGTTCATTTCCGACCATAATATAATTCGATTCGATCAAAGCACTGACTCCCTGTCCTTCGAAATTTTTGAAATCTCCAATATCAAGCAGCTTCGAATTTTGTTTTTGAACAGCGTTTACAAGCGCTTCGGCAATCGGATGTTCAGAATATTGCTCAACACTTGCGGCAAGCGCCAACAGCTTATCATCAGTAACGGTAACGCCTTTAACGTCGGTGATCGCTAATTTACCATCGGTAATAGTGCCGGTTTTATCCATGATCACTATCCTTGCTTTTTCTGATAATTCAAGTACCTCGCTGTTTTTTATTAATATCCCAAGCTCAGCTCCTCGGCCAAGACCGACGGTCACCGCGGTTGGTGTAGCCAGACCAAGTGCGCAGGGGCAGGCAACGACCAGCACCGCGATGAGTCTGGTCAATGCAAATATTAAACTGCTGTTGAATAAAAAATACCAGGCAACAAATGAAAGGATGGCGATTGCTAATACGGCTGGAATCAAATAGGTGACGACTCGATCAGCAAACTTCTGGACCGGCGGTTTTGATGTCTGCGCTTGCTCCACCAATTTAATTATTTGTGATAAAAAAGTATTTTCACCGATACGGGTTACGCGGATCTTAAGCGCATTCTTGCTTAAAGTGCCGCCGATTACTTCCATGCCGACAGTTCTCATCAGGGGCATAGATTCGCCGGTCGCCATCGATTCATCGACATAGCTTTGACCTTCTTCAATTATCCCGTCGATCGGAATACGCTCGCCTGGTTTTACGATAACGATATTATCTTTCTGTACATTGCCGATTGGTACTTTTAGCACTTCACCGTCTTTTTCTATCCATGCTTCTTGGGGCATCATTGCAGCTAATTTTTTAATCGCTTCAGATGTTCGGCCGCGAGCGCGGGATTCAAGGTATCGACCCAGAATCAGGAATGAAGCAAGCATGATCGCGGTTTCGTAGAACATGAAATCGTGAGTCAATAATATGCCAAAAGTACCAAGAACACTTGATGTATATGCGATCCCGATACCAAGTGCATACATAACATCCATAGTTAAGGTACGGTTTTTTATCGCAACAAAGGCATTTTTAAATATCGGAGCAGAAAGGAAAATAAATACGGGCGTTGAAACAGCAAAAATGAGGTAATTGATCCACATTAACTTATGAAAAGGAACATACATAAGAACCATAAGCGGGATGCCGATCGAGAACCCGACAAAGATCTTGATCTTATTAACCTGATATTCTTTAATCTTTACCTTATTGAATTCCGCTTCGCTATTATCCTCGATCAATTGATAACCAGCACTCTTAACCGCATTACTTATTGTATTTATGGAGATTTGGGATGGATCGAATGTTAAAAGAATATCTTCCGTGCTAAGATTTACGCTGGCATTTTTTACGCCTTTTAATTTAGTGACCGCGTTCTCGACTGCCGTAACACAGGATGCACAATGCATGCCATTGATCTTTGCGTTAATCTTGACCGGTTTCATAATGTGTTCTGCTTATTCTTCAAAAATATTGTGTATTTTTTGACGAGATCAGATGGATAATAAGACATTTTAGATTGACGCAGACCAAATTCTCCAAGATCCTGTTCCCGGTTGATAAAGATCGCTTCGGTCATGGTTTCAGCGAATTTTTGATTTATCGTGGCGTAACTGCCTTGTATCTCTGGATTTGCTTTTTCAATATGAATGACCAGCGTATCAAGATTGAGCATTTCGCCAAGAGTAAACGCCTCAACTTTACCATCGATAAGCAATACGCCACCCTGTAATTTCAGTTCATTCACATTTGCCATGGCCACCGCAACCGCATCCCATTCACTTAAAAGGTTCATATCATCCTCGCAGCGACGCAGACCACACCATCTTTCAATGAGCTCATTGCAGTCCTTTAACAGACTCGCATCGAATTCCCGGTATTCGACTTGATGATCCCTCTTAAGCGCGCTAATATGATTGCGTTTGTTGTGATATCGATTGCCTGATAACTCGACCAACGATGATCTCTTATAAATATAATCGAAATGATCTCTTTTTTCATTGATCGTAAAATCTCCGTTTAAAATTTTGGTAAAACGTTGATCGGCCCGCTCAATGCATGGTTTGTTTATTTTTTTTGACGATTTCATCCAATCAAAAAGTTTTGCCGTCGTTCCAATAAGATCCCCGTTTCCAACCGGTTGAAGGGCGAAACTATCTGAACCTTGATCGCTGATGATCACTAGATTATCATTATCCATGCTCCAAAAGTATTGATAGCGACCGCGCCAGATATAGAGATTCGAAAAGTTAAGTTCTGAGCTCTTTGGCTGATAACGCCATAGTATTTCCCGTATATAAATCTGATCATTGATTTCGATAGATTTAAAATGTGGAAAGACCGGTACCATTATGAACAGAATATGATCACTGCATCGGTAAAGAGATCGTATTCCTCATTCTCGTTCAGATCGTGAATTCGTACTTTTTCAAGGGATTTGAGACCATCAAATTCGATTATTTCTGATTCAAAAAGCATCTTGACTCCGGCTTCATTAAGTTGTTTCAGCATTTCAGGATTAGTTTCACTTTCTTTTTTCCTGGTCAGAAAGATGATGCGCGGTGAAATACCTTTAAGCGTTGTCGCTGCCTGCGCTGATGATATACCGGTATCCACAATTATTACGCGTTTTCCAGTCAATTGTTCATTATTTATCGTATAGAAAACCCCATTATTCGTAAATTTTTCCCGATTCTTGATTTTATCCGGACATTCAATATCGGCGGTATCTCTTTTCGTACTGGGTTGCTGTTTTTTCCGGTAGTTATCTATTGCATCCCGCAGCGCATCCGCAGCAAGATTTGAACAATGCATTTTAATTGGCGGTAAACCGTCAAGCTCATTGGCCACATCCTGGCGGGTTATTTTTATCGCTTCTTCTAATGTTTTACCTTTAGCAAGCTCGGTGATCATGCTGGCAGTGGCGATCGCTGAACCGCATCCAAATGTTTTGAACTTGACATCTTCGATGCGATCGTTTTTGATCTTTAAATAGATCTCCATTAGATCACCGCACACTGGATTTCCCACACGTCCGACCGCGATATCGTCACCCTCGAGAGTGCCGGTATTACGCGGATTTCGGAAATGATCGAGTACTTTCTCTGAATACTCAGTTGATTTCATTTCATGCCTCCCGATACAGGGGCGATAACTTTCTTAAACGATCAACCACCGCCGGGAGTCGATCGATGAGTGTATCTATATCCTGCTCAACCGTAAATCGGCCGCAGGTTAGTTGTAATGAACCATGGGCTTCTTCGTGGAGCAGTCCCATGGCGATAAGGGTATGCGAAGGCTCTAGCGTCTTTGATGAACATGCTGAGCCGGTCGACACCGCAATATTTTTATCTTTTAATGATAGGAGCAGTGCTTCACCTTCAATGCCATCAAACCTGAAATGAGCGTTATTTGGTAATCGCTCGGTAGGATGCCCATTTAGGTATGTTTTCGGAATCAATCGGGGGATTTTATTTATCAATTTTTCCCGGAATTTAATTAGTTTCGGCACTTCATTTTCCATTTCGGTTTGCATGATAACTGCTGCCTTAGCCATACCGGCAATCCCCGGAAGATTCTCAGTCCCGGACCTTAATCCGTTTTCCTGTCCTCCTCCAATGATCACCGGGATCAAACGCAGACCTTCTTTTATAAAAAGTGCACCCGTGCCTTTAGGCCCGTATATATCATTTGAAGAAAGGGAAAGAAGATCGACATTATCACTTATTACATTGATCGGTAAAAGACCAACCGCGGCTACGGCATCGGAATGCAAAACGATTTTTTTCTCACGACAGAGCTTTCCGATTTCCGTAATTGGCTGTATCGTCCCAACCTCGTTACTTGCATAAGCAATTGAGACCAATATTGTTTGGTCGGTGATACGCTCACGGATTTTATCGATATTAACCATTCCAAAATGATCCACCGGGACTCGCGAAATCTTGAACCCATTTTTCTCGAGGAATTTTGTAATATTGATTATTGATATATGTTCGATTTCAGATATTATTATGTGATTGCCTCGGTTTTTATTGCGCATTGCATAGCCGATTATCGCTAAATTGTTGGCCTCAGTCGCTCCTGAGGTAAACACAATTTCATCAGCCTTGGCATGGATAGAATCGGCAACTTGACTGCGGCTTTTCTCAAGCATTGTCGTTGCCTGATCACCGATATAGTGCAGGGCAGAGGGATTACCAAAATTTTCATAAAACCAGGGTCGCATTGCTTCGATCACCCTGGGATCGACTGGTTTTGACGACTGATAATCAAGATATATTGATCTGGCCATTTTAAAACCACATCGTGGCGTCGGCATCCAGGGCAAGATCATTCAGGGTCGCAGCGCCGACTATTTTTACGCCGGGGATCAGATCCACTTTTTCCCAGCCCAGCATCTGTTTTGATGCTTCACATACATAAATTTCAATACCGAGATCAATTGTCTTTCTGATCATTTCAGCAACACTAGGGAAGCTGCCAAGTTTTATCTTTTCAGCTTCTCCGGGGCGCAATACTTTTAATCCGGCGCCTAGATAATAAACTATTGGATGCAGATCCATTGCCTTGGCAGTTTGAGCAAGGACCAAGGGTGAATACTGCCGCTCGGGCGCATCACTGGTTTGAACATAAAGTAGAGACTTTTTATCCTTCATGGATCACCTCTCGTTCTTTTCGATCAAAAATCTTAAAACATTTCCCGATTTTTCAAATAGCAGGATTTTATGACCGGTACGCTTGGCAAATCGTTTAAGGTCTTCTTCCGCCGCCGGATCATCAGCCAGCACTTCCAGGATTTCACCTTCATTGATCTGGTCTATATTTTCGCGGGCCTGGAATAAAGGTTGAGGACAGTACAGTCCGATGCAGTCGAGTGTCTTTGCTGGTTTTTTTATCTCGGTCATATTTCTTCTTTATATTTTTATCTCCTATATTTATTCGACAATCAATCGACCATAATATTTATTGCTGATGAGCAGGCGAGGAGCTGCATTGAATTAGAATATTTAGTCCATGGGTATCAATATTTTCCATCCATGCGGAATTCTGCAATGTCAAACCAAAACCCGGAATTGGTCACGTTGTCGTATTGTGCCTGGAGCAGATCAAAGTGGAATTTTTCTTCGTCACTGATCTTCTTCATGGTTTGCTTGAGCTTGGGATCAGAAGTTTCATTGGCTGATTTATCGAAGAAATCGATCGCTTTTCTTTCCAGTTCCATTCCAATACTTATCGCTTCGAGTTCGCTCGCACTTTTATTCTTGTTGGCATCATGCATTCGCTTTTTCAATTGTTCAATGAGCTCTGATTTATTGGTTTCTTCCTGCTCAATAAGCGATTTCCATTCCTGGACGTTGACGACTGAGGAGAAAATATCACCGAATACTTTGAGATGTTGGATTTCATCATTGGCGAGTTTTGTGAACATTTTTTTACCCAGCTCATTGCCGGTTTGCCTGGCCGCGTGTTCGAAGAACGCACGCCCGTTGATCTCGAGTTTAATCGCCTCTCGGACTATATTAGTATCTTGGCTCATTTTTTCCCCGCTTTCATGCTTTCCAGAGTCCATGCAAATTGCAATACTCTCTTGCCTGGACACCGGATGCGGTGATCTTGAAGAACGCCTCTGGTTTAGCGCCTGGTGAGAGGAACTCACGGTATGCCTTTCCATCAGCAATGAGCTCGATCCATTCAATAT
>MEUM01000084.1:0-4176 GCA_001771735.1 Caldifarciminota bacterium RBG_13_43_14
GGAAAACCTATTTAATTTTCATAAATTTGAATATTATGATGATGTCGCTACTGATAATCCCAGGTTATACAATGGATTTTCCGATGAGGATATTGAAATAAAAAATATATATGTATCCAATAAAAAAGGATTCAATCCGTTAGGGTGGTCTTCAAGCAAGTCAGATTCAGCCAGCATCAGCATCGAAGCGTTCAGCCTTAATGTAACGAAAGGTCATGAAACAATTGATAACAAAGAAATGCTCAGCATAGTGGATATCGATGGTGATGGTTTGCCTGATCAGGTGTATATAAAAAATAACGATGTTTATTACAAGAAAAACCACGGCATGGTTGATGATGAATTACTATTTGATGATAATGAAGTTAAAATAGAATCTCTAAGCGGTATTATAAACAACCTGGGAAACCAATCAGTTGATAGCCACTTTTCAGGAGCACGGTATACTCATGGCGGTTACACGGTGTCAAAGGAGCACAGCGATGAAGATTCTATTAATACGACGTATTTTTGCGATGTCAACGGAGATGGCTTAGTTGATATAATTTTTAAGGACCTGTTGGGCGGTCCCAAGATCCTATACAATAGTCTTATAGATGGCCAACCATTTTTTTCTGAAGAAAGACCGGAAGGATTTGGTAAAGATACTGACAAGGTAGATCCAGCTTTAATAAATACCGATCTTAATTCTCGGGAAGAAATGGAACAGAAGTATCATCGGGATGATCCTATTTTAATGTGGCAGGCGCCCTATGACGGTATAGTGAATATTTCCGGTGATATTCGTTTACTTCCGATAGAACAACTTACCGGCGGCGACATACATTATTCTACCGACGACGGCGTGCGGACCAGCATACAGAAAAATAAAAACCTATTGTGGTCCAATGATATTCCGCGACGTTACGATCAAACAGTTTCTCCGGTCGGCATTGAGAATGTCATGATAAACGCCGGTGATCGCATATATTTTCGGCTAAACTCAATTAATGACGGTTCATTTGATTGTGTGGATTGGAATCCGGTTATTGAATATTCAGGAATTGATGTAAACATCGTTGATGAAAACAATTTAAAGATTTTTCGGTATGATGCCAAGTCGGATTTCTCTTATATGGGGATGAACCAGAATTCTCCTAAATTGAAGAAAGGTATAATAAAAATAGAAGGAAATTTTAATAAAACCGCCGAAACTTCGGACAATATAGAAGTTACGATAATAAAAAAAGATGATATGGGAAATGAATCTAATCTTGTTTCAAAAATAATTGATTTCTCAGAAGTGGGCAGTATTGATCTTGATCTGCCGGATTTTTTGGCTGTCGAATCAGGGGAGCAGCTAATATGCAGACTTAATTCAGATACGCCTGTTGACTGGTCGCAAATAGCTTTCAATCCTGTTGTAACCTATTCCTCGGTCGATGGAATAGATACTGTTGTTGATCAAGAGGGAAATCCTCTTTATTATTTCAATTTGCCGGTAAATATAGATTCGTATTCCAATGTTGATAATGAACCTCCATCGCCATACGTTGTGCCGGAAGAAAAGCAGGGGAACGCAAGGGCTGTTTTTTCAATAATGCCGTTGATGCCAAACGATCCCTTGATACCGGATGATTATAGAGCGAACATTACTATAGCTTTAAAAAAGAACGGAGCTCTTATTGCAAAAGAAAAAGGCGTCCTAACGAGACAAACAATGGGAGAAATCCTGTTAGATGCTCACCTAAATGTGGATATGGATGATACATTGTATTTCGTGTGTTCATCGGATGACAGTGATTTCAATAAATATATACAGATCGGAACCCCAAAGATTTATCATGCGGAAGACAACAATGTGGATGATTACGGAATAATCGAAGCGTCAAATGGCATTGAATTAAATTCAATTGTATACATCAAACAGAAACTCGATAATCCTTTCGCGGGAGGATATCGTTCATGGTTTTTCGGTCGGTGGAATGGAGAAATAGACATTCTTGATCCTGACATGATGAAGCTTCCTGATAACAGTCAATTAGATGATATTAATGAAGATAACTTTGATATTATTGGCGAGGAGATAAACGAGCAGTTTAAAACATTCTCGCCAATGAATCCCGCAGACCGTGATGTGTTCAATGGCGGAATAAAAGAAAAAATCTGGTCAGGAAGAGACCCGGATTGTTATATCGGACGAGTCACATATAATCAAAACATTGATGAGTCCCTATTTGTCATGAGCTCTACCAGGTATATATTAAAATACATACCGGAAAATGCTGAAAGCGGCGATTATCGCAGCGTTTTTAAATTAACAAAATCGTCTCATGATGGATTGGGAGGAAATTCATACACGGATGAAGGTTCTCTCTATAATAGCAGCGGACAATCGGAAACAATCAATGACTTTTTTGATTTCAATGGAGACCGTTATCCCGATGTAATTAATAATATAAATGGCGTTCAATTAACAAAACCGGACGGTTCATTGGAAGAACAAATCCGAAGGATGAACCTCGAGGGTATAAGAAGATCAACGAGCAGTTACACCGGTGGAGGAAAAAGTACATTAAACAGGTCAGTATTGGACGGTGAGGGTATAGTGAAGAAAATACGCGGTTTGAACGGCTATTCGTCGGGACATGGTTATTCTTGGGTCAAACATGATTATATTGACGTTAACGGTGATTCTCTTCCGGATTTATTATATGAAAATGATAGAAAAATATATGTTAAGTACAATCTCGGATATAAACTTGGAGATAGCGAATTATATACCGGAAGAGAACAATCATTAAGGATCAATACAAATTCATCAAGTATGTTGAATTTTGTGGGTGATTACAATACCTACCGAGAAATGCTTGGATGGATTGGCTTTTTTGTTTCTTCATCAACAACTGATGTCGATTGCGATTATATAGATATTAATGGCGACGGGCTTGCCGACCAGTATAGGGGAACGGCGGTGCGTTTTAATACCGGAAGCGGATTGAGTTTTGAAAATGATAGATGGCGAACGTATATATGGAAAGCGCCAATGTACCAGCCGATTATTTTTTCATCCAGTTCGAGCTGTTTAAATACCGGTATCACATTAAAGAACTGGTTCAATTACTGCGGCATAGATTTCGTTGTCATGTTGGAACGGGTCATCGGCGATTTCAATAATCCGGTCGTTAATAAAATATTCGACATTAACGGTGACGGTTTGCCCGACAGCGTTAGAGTCGAAGACAATAGAATTTATATTCGTCTCAATAATACAGGGCGAACAAATTTATTAAAAAAGGTCAACAGACCTCTGGGCGGAGCCGTAACGATCGATTATAAGAGAGTCGGAAGCACTCAAGAAAATCCCAAGTCTCGCTGGACAGTATCACAGGTAACAGTAGATGACGGAATGGGCAATACAAATGACATTGAATATGAATATTACAACGGATTTTATGACAGGAAAGAAAGAGAATTTTACGGGTATGAGAAATTAATTGAGACACGGCCGGATGACAGTACAATAACCCGTGACATTCATAACAGAGATTTCTACCTAAAAGGCCTTGAATATAAAACAGAATTGAAGGATAAAACAGGAAGATTATATGTTGTAACAAAAAATATTTACAAACTCAGAAACATTTCTGATACAATTTGTTATCCATATCTTGAGCAGAAAGAGACTTCATATCATGAAGGAAATGAACATATATCAAAATCAACGATACAAACGTATGCGTACGACCAATATGGAAACATCGTTCGTTTCACCGACAATGGTGATGAGGGAAACAACGACGACCTTGTTGCTACAATCACGTATAAAATAATAAACGATGAAAACACGTATTTCGTGGGTAAACCAAACCAGATAATGGTAAATGCCGGCGATGGAAAGGTATATCGAGAACGCGACTGCACATATGATAACAACGGTAATCTTACCAAGGTGCGCCAACTGCTTGGAAACTCGGAAATAGCTGAAACTGATATACATTATGACGGCTACGGCAATATAGCGCACATAACCGGACCATCCAATACCATGATTCAGCGGTATGCGCGCTCATATCAATATGATGGACAAACACATTCCTTAATTACGCAGATCACGGATGAATCCTACGGATATCAATCAAAAGCGAAATACGAAGGACACGCGATTTATTACGGCCGGCCGAGCTGCACCATAGA
>MEUM01000084.1:4236-6153 GCA_001771735.1 Caldifarciminota bacterium RBG_13_43_14
CCGATTTGGCATATAACAACATGGGCAGGATTTCAAGAGAATATCATCCCTATGAACATTCGCCCTCGAAATCGGTCGAATACACCTATGATGTGCTGGGCAGGAAGGAACATATTCATTTCCCTGACGAAAGCGATATTTATTATTATTATGGATTTGAAGATAATTTATTTTTTTCACGCGTTATTGACCAGGAACAAAATGAAAAAAGGATGATCAAAGATATTCGCGGACTCATACGAAAGGTAAAGGAAAAAATGAAGGATACTGACCCGGAACTGGTTACCGAATACTCATATAATCCGATGGGTGAAATTACAAAAATCATTGACGCGAGAGGCAATACGACTGATATCGATTATGACAATCTGGGGAGGCGCACATCGATCAATAACCCCGATGCGGGGTTTATTGAATTCCGGTATGACCTGGCCGGTAACCTTGTGGAAAAAATAACGCCCAATGTAAGGGAAAAGGGCCAGTCGATCAAATACGGATATTATTACAACAGACTCGAACAGATAAACTACCCTGAATCGGGAAACATCGTGTTCACATACGGGAATGCAAATGATCCTTATAATTGTACGGGGAGAATAAAGACTATTTCCGGTAATGATTATCAAGAGGAAAGACAATATGACATTCTTGGAAATATTAAAGTCAGCAGGAATACCATCCGTGTCAGCGTGCCTGAAAACAGATCAGTTACTTATACGACACGATACAATATTGATTCATTCGGACGGCTTCGAAAGTTGATCTTCCCTGATAATGAAGAGGTAACCTATACCTATGATGCCGGAGGATTGCTCAAAAAAATAACGGGCATCATCAATAACAATACCACCGAATATGTCAGAGATATACAATATGACGTATATGGCAACAGAAAAAGAGTCGAATTCGGCAACAGCGTGATCACTGAATATCAATATGAAGAAAATTACAGGAGGCTTGAAAACGTACGTACCACACAGGGCGGCATAGTGCTCCAGAACGTTGAATACTCAGAATACGATAAAACAGGAAACATAGGGCGTATAAGCATGAGTTTTGAATCACCAGACGGAACAACCGGCACTTCAAGCCAGAAGTATACCTATGATTCGCTGTATCGCCTGATTAATTCAACTGGTACTAATAGGGATTCTAAAGGCGAAAACAGCTATTCAAATATGTTTACCTATGATAAAATAGGCAATATGATCACAAAAGTTCAGGTGAATGAGTTTGAACCGGTCAACGGCGATAAAGTCGTATTGCCGGAAACAACGTACATGTACAATTACCAGTATAACACCTCCCGCCCCCACGCCGTCACCTCCACCGGAGACCGTTCGTACCAATATGACGCAAGCGGAAACATGACCAGACGGGCGTCCGGGTCCAATCCGGTCTCATGGATGAATTTCGAGTGGGATGAAGAGAACCGCCTGAAGCGGTCGGTTGCTCTCGGCGGCGCAACGAATTACCGGTACGACTACTCCGGCGCGCGGATCATAAAAAAAGGATCCTACGGCGAGGTCGTGTACGTAAATGAGAACTACTCTGTCCGAAACGGCGACGCAGAAAGCAAGCACGTGTTTGCGGGCAACACCAGGGTCGCCACGAAGCTGAAAGCGGGCAACGCGGAGCCCGGCGTCTATTACTACCACGGCGACCACCTGGGTTCAAGCAGCGTGGTCACGAACGCCGGCGGCGGCCTGCACGAGCGCCTGCAGTATTTCCCCTACGGCGAGACCTGGATACACGAAAAGGCCTCGCAAAACGGTGAGTCCATGCCGTATAAGTTCACGTCAAAGGAGCAGGATCCGGAGACCGGGCTGTACTATTTCGGGGCACGGTATTACGACGCGAGGCTTTCGAAGTGGATAAGCGCCGATCCGGCATTTCAGGCAGGCAAGTATTTCCCGA
>MEUM01000084.1:6167-7182 GCA_001771735.1 Caldifarciminota bacterium RBG_13_43_14
GACATTAAACACGATTTTGTATGGTTCTTATTACATGATAAATATGAAAAAATGCCCGGGATCGGCGGTATTTATAATCCTATTAATATCAATCTCTATCATTATTCCGGGAATAATCCAATTAAATATATAGACCCTGACGGTAATTTCTTTTGGTGGTTTCTAGGTTGCAGCAGTCAAAGATACGGTACACAAGTTGTTATTCATTTGATAGAATGGGGAGAGAATTCAGGTTTAGATTTTGATAAAGCTTCATATGAAGCATTTAGTCAAATTGAAACAATTTTAAACAATACTGATAGAGGAATGAAGTTATTCGCATTTTCCGTACCAATGGCCGCGGCCATTGGGGGCGCCTCAGGCACAAGGACAGAAAGAATAATAGCTCTGGCAAATATGAGCGGCGTAACGAACCAGATATTTCCGGAATCGATTAGTACCGGTTTGGGTGGTGTGAATTATAGTGGAATGGGTGTTATTATTAAAGGTATAGATCGCGAAAGATTTGATTCTATTAGAACAATTGCTTTTTATTTATTTACACATTATGATGGGATGGGTTCTGAGTATATGCCATTACGAGATTACTGGGAAAGAGTATACGAAAACTGCGATCAGATTGCCCGAAGAAGAGGAGAAGAAATTACTAATTACAATAATAATAATGATGATGAAAATTGAGTTACTTAAATTTTGTTTTCGAATATATAAATACTAACACAAATAAAGAGGTATATGGAACAATGATAAAATTTAATCTAAAAATATTATATATAATTCTTCATATTGTATTTCTCTCTGCATGCAGTAAAACAGCATTATCGATTGACGAACAAGAAAAGTTCAAGAAAGCAATAACAGAAAATGACATTAAATATATAAACCAGGTATTAGATTGGGGAATAGATCTTAACGATGAAGATCGATATGGTTTTATTCCTCTGAATAAAGCTGTTTATTCTGATAATCTTCAAGTTATAGAGTTATTTTTAAAACATGGGGCAAATATTAATAT
>MEUM01000084.1:7568-8094 GCA_001771735.1 Caldifarciminota bacterium RBG_13_43_14
TAAGATGATTTTATAATTTATAAGATTATCTTACCGTGGGGAAGACAGTGAAAAAAAAATGTATTCTAATCGCGATACTATTTAGTTCCTTCGCGTGCGTTTACCTGCATGGCGATGATAGAAAAGGTTCGTGTGTATCCGGTGATTGCGACAACGGCAAGGGAAGATTCATTTACAAGGATGGCAACGAATATACCGGCTCCTGGCGGAAAGGCAAGCGGCATGGATACGGCACCATGGTTTGGCTCCAGACCTCGCTGAACCACTACAAGATCGATTCCCAGCAGGGGCCATACCGCTATGACGGGAAATGGTACCCGATTGACCCAATAATACTGCCGATTCTTACGGTAATAACAAATGTTAAAGAAAGTAAAAAGCGAAAAGCGCGGGAGCCCATCGAGGTGGACGTCCGGTACATCGGCATGTGGGAAAATGACGCCATGAACGGAACAGGCACCCTTTACTTGAATGATGGCACTATTCTCCATGGCAGATGGGATAATAATGTGTATAAAGGAAGATG
>MEUM01000084.1:8141-8493 GCA_001771735.1 Caldifarciminota bacterium RBG_13_43_14
ATACCTGTCGCCATCTATACTTTTGATTACCGGTACTCCAGCTCCCGTCCCCACGCCGTCACCTCAACCGGCGACCGGACGTACCAATACGACGCGAACGGCAACATGACCGGATGGGCGTCGGCCGCCGATACGAGCGACAGGATGAGTATGGACTGGGACGAGGAGAACCGCATTACCGGGACAACCGATGTGTTGAACACGACGGATTACGCATACGACGATACGGGAAAAAGGATAATCAAGAAGGGAAACAGCGGCGAAATCGTGTACTTCAACGACAACTACTCAGTAAGAAACGGCGATGTTGAAAGCAAGCACGTGTTCGCGGGCAACACCAGGGTGGCCACAA
>MEUM01000085.1:0-5902 GCA_001771735.1 Caldifarciminota bacterium RBG_13_43_14
GCGATAATTCAGGATTGGCAGCCCGCATTAAAACAATGCCACGCTGATCGGTTACGGTAAGAAAATCAACGTCAGCACTTTCGAACACACGATTCATCTCGGCCGCCAACAAAGCTCGGTCTTTATCTAATAAGGCATCGTACAAAAGCCGCCGGGTCGTTGTAAAACGTGCAACGTTTGCCACCTGTTGTTCGAACTGTTTATATATTTCACCGGCAGAATTAAGATCGGCACCGACACGGCTCTGTGCCTGATTGATGATTCCCTTACCTATAAAATTTACGCCCACGAAAGTATTAACAATACCCACAAAAGTTACCGCCAGGATAAATATAAATATTATTTTGGTTCGTAACGACTTAAATTTTATCATTTTGGTTCAACCGTAAATTTCAATGAAAAAATTATATTGTCAATGTGGCAAAAGTCAAGCCGCACATGATGGCCGAACGGTTATACTTATGGTCGGTCAAAGCTGAGTTCCAAGGGTCCCAGTTGCGTAATTTGAAAGATGAACTCGTTGATTACCTGCTGAAATCTTATGCCTTCACCGGCCGAAATCCATTCAAGCCGTAAGCGCCCTTGATCAATTCCAAAATCTTTAAGCATATATCTAAGCGTACTATAACGACGTAATGCCTTGTAATTACCGGAGATATAATGACAATCTCCCGGATGGCAACCGGTGATGAGCACTCCATCAGCACCAGATTTAAACGCATCAAGAATTTGCTCGGATTCAATGCGTCCTGAACACATCGTACGAATAATCCGAAAATCAGGACTGATTTGTAGCCGTGATACACCGGCAAGATCGGCGCCGGCATAGGAACACCAATTACAACAGAAAACAAGAACTTTTGGACGGTAAGAAGTAACCATCAAACGCCTATCAGATAACGCTGCAACCATCGAGCTAACCTGCGCTTTAGTAAAGCCGTGCTGACTCATTGCCCCGGATGGACACGATGCCACACAAGTACCACAGCCCTTGCATAAAACCTCTTTGATATGGGATACACGCTTGTCATTTCGCAAGACGATCTCAATCGCTTCATAGGGACATAGGCTGCTGCACAAACCACAACCAGCACATAGTTCTTCATCTACCCAGGAGATGGTCGCTTCGGCATAATACTTGGGATTGGCAATAATCGTGGTGGCACGAGCAACCGAAGCCTCAGCTTGAGCGATCGCTTCGTCGATGCATTTTGGACTATGCGCCATGCCGGCGACAAAAATCCCTTCAGTCGCGAAATCGACCGGTCTCAATTTTACATGCGCCTCAAGAAAAAAACCATCGCTATTTAACGGCACTTTCAACATTTTTGCCAGTGCCTGATTATTTGCATCCGGTTCAACTCCGCTCGAGAGAACAATAATATCCGGGACTACTTCAATTTCCTCTTTCAGAATCGGCTCCAATATTCTTACCTTAATCTTGTCCCCATCGTGTTCTAATCGTGGCGGTAAATCGTCCTCGTAGCGGATGAAAATAATTCCGGATTCACGGGCTTTTCTATAAAGATCCTCGTTCAATCCATAGGTTCTGACATCTTTATAAAGCATGTAAACCGTCGTGTCCGGGTTAAATTCCACTATCTGCAAGGCATTTTTTATAGCCTGAGTGCAGCAAATACGGCTGCAATAAGGATGCTGTTCATTACGCGAACCGACACACTGAATCATAACGACCGAAGAAAGATGTTCGATACTGGATACTTGACGCTTGTTTTGTTCTTGATTTTCAGTTTTCAGTTTTTGGTTTTTAGCTTTATTAAGTGTTTCCTCCAACTGTTGTTGGGTGATAACCCGAACATCCTTGCCATAGAGATATTCAGTCGGTTGATATTCCTTGGCGCCGGTGGCGACAATAATAACACCATGCCGCAGAGTTTGTTTCCTGCCGGCATCGGTTGAAATTTTGGTTTCATAATTACCGACGAATCCATTGATCGATACAATTTCCGTACCGGTAAATATTTTGATGAATGAATTGTGCTTTACCTTTTCGACTATTATTTTCAAAAAATATTGAACGTCCCGGTCTTTGTTAGTACGGTAAATATGTCTTGCATTGCCGCCGAGTTCGGTCTCTTTTTCGATCAGAAAAACCTCAAAGCCCTGTTCGGCAAGGGATAGACTGGCCGTTATACCGGCAATCCCTCCGCCAATAACCAATGCCTTCTGGATTACGTCGATCTCGACCCTTTTCAGCGGTGCAAGCAGACCGGCTTTCGCAACCGCCATACGGACAAGATCTTTGGCTTTTTCAGTCGCAGCTTGTGAATCCTGCATGTGAATCCACGAACACTGATCGCGAATATTAGCCATTTCAAAAAGGTATGGATTCAAACCCGCCTCCTGCATGGTTTCGCGAAACAATGGTTCATGAGTTCGAGGCGTGCACGAAGCCACAACCACCCGATTGAGATCGTGCTCCTTAATCATTTCTACGATACGTTTCTGAGTGTCCTGTGAGCACGTATAGAGATTGTTCTCCCCATACACAACCTGGGGAAGGCTCTTTACGAATTCGGTAACCTCCGGTACATTTACATATCCCCCGATGTTAATTCCACAATGACATACAAAAACACCAATCCGCGGAGTCTGGTTGAGTACATCCTTTTCAACCGGAAGTTCTTTACGCACCACCAAGCTGTTTCTTGCTGGTGCTAATAATCCCATTACTTTCGCTGCCGCGGCTGAAGCCTGGGTCACGGTTTCAGGAATATCTTTTGGGCCAGCAAATGCACCACAAACATAAACACCATCCTGTATTGTATCAACTGGCATAAATTCGGATGTTCGGCAAAACCCATATTCATTCAGGTTAACCCGTAATCTCTTTGCCAATTGAACCATGCCTTCTTTTGGCATCAGACCGACTGAAAGTACAACCATATCAAATTCTTCTTTCCTTATTTCGCCATTTTCACTCTCGTAGTGCACCTTTAAATTTTTCGTCTCCGGGTCTTCATCAACATTTGAAACGCCGGCGCGGACAAACTTTACATTATATTCGTTCTTTGCCCGCTCATAATAACTTTCAAAACCTTTGCCGAATGTTCTTATATCCATACAGAAAATTGTTGTATCAAGTTCATTTTGGGAATGCTCTTTGGCAATAATTGCCTCTTTTATAGCGTATGTGCAACAGACTGAAGAGCAATAACCCGCGCCTGACTGTGGGTCTCGTGAGCCAACACACTGAATAAAAGCAATCTTTTTGGGTTCTTTCTTATCGCTAGACCGCAAAATATGACCCTGAAAAGGTCCTGAAGCAGAGAGGATTCTCTCGAATTCTATTGATGTAACAACATTCTTATACCGACCATAACCATACTCTTTTTTCTTTTTCGCATCATATTCATCAAAACCCGTGGCAAGAATAATTGAACCAACATTAAGATCTAAAATTTCGTCAGTCATCCAATGGTCAACTGCCTTTGCCTGGCAGGTATCAACACAAAGATAGCATGAAGAGCAGATACCACATTCCATGCACCGTTTTGCCTCTTCTATTGCCTGTTCGGCCGTGAAAGAGGTTTCAATTTCATTCCAGGTATTTATTCGCACCGAAGGGTTTAAAACATCTATTTTTTGTCGAGGTTTTTTTTCAGGATGCTCCTGAGGTATTTCAGCAATCTCAATTTTTGGTTTTTCTCTTTTTTGCTTCAGGTCTTCGCCCCTCAAGAATCTATCAATAGATACTGCCGCCTCATTGCCATCTGCAATTGCCTCAACGATTGATGCTGGTCCTCGGATAATATCACCGCCGGCAAATATACCGGAAACATTAGTTTCTAAGGTTATTGGGTCGACCTTCAGTGTGTTCCAGGGATGATGTTGCAGGCTCTCAAACCCGGTAATGTCTGCGGTCTGGCCAATGGCTATGATAATTGTGTCACCGCTTACTGATGCTAACTCGCAATCCTTTCTAAACTGTGGATTAAATTTGCCATCCTCTTCGTATACGGAAATACATTCAATCATTTCTAATCCTGAAATTGCACCGTTTTGTGTGATAATTCTTTTCGGACCCAGTGACGGGTGGATTATTATCCCTTCTTCTACTGCCTCTACAATCTCCCACTCGTGAGCAGGCATGCGATCTTTCGATGACAGGTCTCTGGTTTCAAGACAGACAAGATGGACCTCCTCAGCACCCAGACGGAAGGCGGTTCGTGCACAATCAATTGCGACATTGCCACCGCCAATCACAACAACCTTCTTACCGAAATGTTCTATATGTTTACCGGCTTTTGTATCTTTTAAAAATGGTATGCCATAATACACACCTCGATTTTCAATACCCTCGATATTCAAGCCTTTTGCATTCTGAACCCCAATTGCCACAAAGAATGCTTTATAACCTTCAACCTTCAAATCCTGTATGGTCTTATCATTGCCAATTGGCACGCCGCCTTTGAACTCAATACCTACATCGAGCAGGCGCGCTACATCATGGAGTGCGATCTTCTTTGATAGTCGGTATTCAGGGATACAAGAAACCATCATGCCACCGGGGGAATCAGCAGAATCGAATACTGTGACCGGGTAGCCCATTTTCAATAGTTTTATTGCACAGCTTAAACCAGCTGGTCCAGCGCCGATAACTGCAATCTTTTTTTCTTTGGTCGTTGCCAATTTTTTGGCGGGCTCATTGCCATTGTTTCTTGCCCAGTCAGCAACAAACCTCTTAAGACGCATTACAGAAACTGCCTCATCCACATCTTTTCTATGGCAGTTTGTTTCACATGGATGATGGCACACTCGACCACATATTGAAGGCAGCGGCACAACCCCCATGATATATTCATACGCTTCCTTAAATTTCCCTTTGGCGATAAATGATGCATATGCTTGACCAGATAGACCAGCCGGACAGGCATCCTTGCAGGGTGGCAACCCTGCCTTTTTGATTATGAAGGCATTTGGCACCGCCTGAGGATAGAGACGATAAATAGCTTGTTTTAGTGAAAGACCTTCATCGAATTCATTGGGTAGATCAATTGGACAGACTTTTGCACAATCACCACACCCGGTACATTTGCTTTCGTCTATGTAACACGATGTTTTTTTTACGGTTACTGTAAAGTTACCCTGCCGGCCAGACAGTTTTTCAATCTGGGCATTGTTGATTATCTGAATATTTGGATGCCGCGCAACGCTCACAAGTTTTGGTGCTAAGATACACATCGAACAGTCATTGGTAGGAAATGTTTTGTCCAATTGTGCCATCACCCCGCCGATACTTGGTGCTTTTTCAAGCAGATATACTTTAAAGCCCGAATCGGCCAAATCCAGGGATGCCTGGATACCGCCGATACCCCCGCCAACGACTAGAACAGCACCAACCTTTTTATTAGATGCTAGGCTTTGGACTTTAGACATGGTGTACCCCATCAATAATGAAAATCCCAAATTCCGAACACCAAGAACCAAACAATAACTTCCAATCTTTAAACTTATTGAATGTATCTTTGTTTACGATTTGTGCTTTGGGATCTGCAATTTGTTTGGGATTTGGGCCACTTGAGGCGGGTTGGTATTTCGTAGTGAAAAAATTGGTCATTTTATTTTCTCCAGAAATTTCCTCGTTGAGACCCGGTTCATCCGTAAGCCCAAAGCTTTCTCGTCTATGCCCAGGGCGAGTCCGAGCAGCTGAGGATAATACAGAACAGGAAGATTAAATTGCTCCTGATATTTTTGTTCTATCTTGCGCTGGTTATCATCAAACATAACACTGCAAAAAGGACACATGAGAACCATTGCGTCAACTGAATCCTTGGCCAGCTCCTGCAGTTTTGGCCGGGCAAGGGAATAGGCGACATCTTCGTTCAGTGCCAGGACCCCGGCACCGCAGCACCTTGACTTACTCGAGTAGTTGATGCTT
>MEUM01000085.1:6001-6528 GCA_001771735.1 Caldifarciminota bacterium RBG_13_43_14
TACCAGTGCATGCCGTACACAAGGTACAAATATCAAGCCCTTTCTGTTCGGCAGCCAGAATGTTGCGTGCCGCCATCATCATATAAGTATCATGATGGACCGATTTGATCGGAAAACCGCAGCATTCAAATTCGTCAAGATCGACGAGTTCAATCCCCAGCGCTTTAGCGACCTCTCTTGCTGCCAATTCGTAGTTTCGGCCGCGGCCTAAAACCGTACAACCGGGAAATAGCGCGTATTTCATACTGACCCTCGATGGCTTTTTGCAACGAGAACTTCAATGTCCGTCAACTCAATAATTTTCTTTGTAAACCCCTTAGACTTCTCGATCTTTGGCAAACCCATAGATGCGCGCTTGTTATTGTCAAAATCGTCGATCTCATAAAGGCGTCCGTGTTGCTTCAGTATGCCGATCTGCTGGACAAGCGCCGGCGGCGTATAGCCCTCTTTCACGGCCATGTTCTTTATCGCATTCATCACGTCCGTGAAACGCACTCCCTGGGGGCAGCGCTCGGTGCAGGAATAGC
>MEUM01000085.1:6534-8305 GCA_001771735.1 Caldifarciminota bacterium RBG_13_43_14
AACAGAGCCAGATAAAATCGTTGTTCAGCACGCGATCCTTCATACCAAGCAATACCATTCTTATTATTTTACGCGGATTATAGCGTTCATCGACCTCCCGGATCGGACAACTTGCCGTGCATATGCCGCACGCAAAGCATAGTTTTATATGCTTGCCCCCCGGTTCGTTCGCCACTTCATATTTGAATTTTGGCGATAATTCTGTCATCTATCTAACTCCTGATTTTAGCGGAACAAAAGGTGTTTCTCGATCTTCTTCAGCAGGACCTGCATTTCAACAGGTTTATCAATATAATCGTCAGCGAGATGATCGATTGCGATTTCTTGACCGTACTCTGGTTTACTGAGCTGCTGACCAACCGCGGTGAGCATAATGATTGGAATAGGTCGGGTCTGCGGAAACTTACGCAGTTCATAGCAGGTTGTGAAACCATCTTTACCAGGCATGATAACGTCAAGAATTATCAAATCCGGACTTTCGATTTTAGCTTTGGCAATACCTTCTTCACCATTATTAGCTGTTACCACATCATACTTATGAGCCAGAAGGATCTGCCTGGTGGCATCGAGAAAATCGGGATCATCATCGACCAGTAATATTTTTGACTTAGCGCGCGACTCCTTGAACTTTGGGCCGGCTGAAGATATAAGAACGCTGATCTTTGCGATAAGATCGGATGCGTTAACCGGTTTTTCAAAGAATGCATCGGCTTTATGTTCACGGCTGATATGTTCGATATAACCGCCCGGTTCGGCGGTGCCCATTGAGCTGACGATAATAACCGGCATCGCCGCATATTTATCATTTTCCTTGAGATTACGGCAAAGCGTAAAACCGTTAATATCAGGGAGCATCGCGTTAATGATTGTGATAGCAGGATTCAGCGCCTTTATCATGTCCATTCCCGATTTACCATCAGGGGTAACAAATACCTCGAAGCCTGCCTGCTCAAGTGCGGCCTTGTTCGCATCCGAGAAATCACGTTCATTATCAATGATGATAATTTTCTGTTTTGCCATTTTTAACCTCCTTTTTTATTTGACTCTCGAGAACAATTACAGCTTGCGGCGGCAGTTTTGCCTATTACCGCAGTCGATATTGGCAGGTACATACGGAAAGTACTGCCCTGGTCAACGGCGCTCTTTATTTCCAATCGTCCATTATGAATATCGAGAATTTTCTTTACAATAGCAAGCCCTAACCCGAAACCAACTGCCAGCCCTTCTCGTTTCACGCGGTAGAATTCCTTGCCGATTCGACCGAGTTCTTCTTCGGGAATGCCAAAACCCGTGTCGCTGATATCAATAACAATAAATCCGGATTCCTGTTTTTTCTGAACGGTCACTTCGCCACCTTCACGATTGTACTTAATACCATTGCTCACGAGATTAACTATTATTTCTTTTATCATATTCCGATCACCATTAAGCTTTACATCATCGCCGCTCATATCCCTGATCTTGATCTTTTTCTCATCAGCCAGCGGCTTAATGATCTCAAGGGCTTCCTTCACGACGGGAGAAAAATCAAAGGTCTCGAAATCATCGGTAACCTGATGATCTTCGATACGGGCAAGCTCTAACCACCGGTCGATCAAGGCCAGTAAATCGCTGAGACGGGACTTCATCCGGTTGACAATGCGGGTTTGTTCGGTGTTCAATGCACCGACGATATTGCCGCCCATCAATTCCAGATACTGCATTGCGGCAACAAGCGGTGTGCGCATCTCATGAGACACAAGCGAAATGAAATTCTGCCGCATATTTTCCT
>MEUM01000086.1:0-11542 GCA_001771735.1 Caldifarciminota bacterium RBG_13_43_14
TGGTTGGTATATGTGGGGTGGTAACTCCGAGCACAATAAATAAAATTTATTTTCAATAAATTTTGAATCCTAAATCCGAAGCACGAAATTCTAAACAATTTCTAATTTTCAAAAACCTAAATTCCAAATGTTTGGAGTATTAGGATTTAGTATTTGGAATTTGTTTAGGACTTCGAATTTAGTATTTAGTGCTTTATTTATTATCTCCCTTGCCCCTTTTCCCCTCGTCACCTCTGCTTTTTGTTAAGACCAGTTGACTTTGTCCGTAATATAATTAGAATTTCTCAAGGAGGAACAATGCAAAAAATATTGATTGCAGTTATTGTCACACTTACTATGGCAAGCGCGGTCGATCTGAGCGGTCGTATCGGCATGGGCCTTGGTTTTACCCCTGACATATATGACACCGGCGGCTTTTTTGGTCTGGGGCTCGGTTCGGTTGATATTGCCGTAACCAGACTAGGCTTAAATTCAAAATGGTCAGTAGAGCCGATCGCCCAGTTAACGCTTGACGGCAATGGCTCTTCGGGTGTTTATTTCGCCCTCTCCGGTCTTGGCAACATGCTGCTCAAGGGGCACAGCAAGACTAATGTTTACGGCAAGATCGGTCTCGGTTTCATGGTCGATACTCATGGCGCCGAAACCATGTTCGGGTTTAATCTGCCCCTCGGTTTCGGACTTGAACATTTCATTAATAATCATTTTTCGATCAATCTTGCGGCTCTGTCCGGATTCGCTTTTGTTTCGAATCCCGGCGGAGTTGACGGTTCTTATTATTCGGTCAGATTCGGTAATGAAAAACCGTTCGCAATTTATCTACTCTGGTATTATTAAAAATTCATCGGGGCTTGTCTCGTATTGACAAGCCCCGTTCCACAAAACATTGAAAAAAAAATATCAGTATTTTGATCATACCGCCGATCTGGGCATTGAAATCTACGGCGATAATCTTAAAACTCTATTTGAAAACGCCGGGCATGCGATATTCGAAACCCAGATCATTGGCGATATCAAAGCGACCCGGGAACAAATGATCGAATTGGAAACCGAAACGCTCGATGATCTGTTGATCGACTGGTGCCGCGAATTGCTGTATTTATTTTCTGTTCACCAATTCATACCGTGCGATTATTCGATCGACATCAATGACTACCAGCTCTGCGCCCGGGTCAAAGGCGAAAAATACGATCAAACCCGGCATAAAATACGCATGGAGATCAAGAATATAACCTATCATAATTTTAAGATCGATTTTAATGAAAATGAATACAAAGCCACTATCGTTTTCGATGTGTAGTCGCGGCTGATCAATATATGCGAAAACAAAACCGTATATTCTTTGGCATCTCAACATTTCAAGCGCTGGCAATGTTCCGGCGCGGTTTGTTCTACAGTTATCTGTCCATATATCTGCGCTATTTTCTTGGCTTAAGCGTTACTGAAACAACTTTCTTTGCTACCTTCCCGATGATATTGAATGTCATTTTTCAGATGTTCGTCTGGGGCGTGCTCAGCGACAAATACCAGAAGCGCCGTACTTTCATAATCATGGGTGAGATCTTTGCCGCGATCTCGACTTTTTTCGTCTGGTTGATCCATACTTTCCCCGGAAATAAAACCGCTGCCGGGTATGTGATCATTATCGGTCTTTCATTCGTAGAAATATTCTGGTCAATGTCCAATGTCGGCTGGACTGCGATCATATCCGATTTCTATCCCGAGGAAACCCGCACCGGTATTCAGGGAAGGCTCGCCATGGTCGGCGCGATCGGACGTATCATCGGCGTCTGGATCGGCGGCGTTGCCTATGATGGTTTATCAAGATATTATGAAGGATGGGGATTTGATAAAGGAATTCTTTTTTTCATTGCCTCCGGTATCATGCTTGCCTCAACCATACCAATGTTCTTTATGCCTGAAGGCGGCATCATGGCCGGCGCCGGCTCAAAAACCGTTGACCGGTCCATTATCACTGATCCGGGATTATTCAAGTCGCTGACCCGGCCCTTTATCGTATTCCTCATTGCGATGATATTCGTTAATTTTGGCCGCAATTCGATCGCGGTTATCAAAACCCAGTACCTGGTCATGGACCACGGATTCAACGTATCGAGCAGATTATTGAGTTATATTGTTAACATGCAGTCCCTGGCCACGTTTATATCCGGAATAGTGCTCAGCCGTTTTGCCCGGCGCTGGAATGACCGGATACTCCTTTATCTCGGCGCGGCCGCGGCGATAATATATCTCTTTGGTTATGCCTTTGGCCGCAACCTGGTCGTAATTTTTGGCAGTGATTTCCTTGCCGGCGTGGCCGAGGTAATTATTTTCTCGGCTTCATATACCTATGCCTCAAAACTGATACCGCCGGAACATCGCGGTAAGCATTTTGCCCTTTTTAACGCTACCTATTTTTTAAGCTGGGGCGTTGCCGGCACTCTGATCGCCGGGCCCGTGGTCGATTTAACGATGAAGTCCGGCGCCGGCGAACTATTTTCTTATCAAATGGCTTTTATTTCCGCTGCGGTCCTGGTCATAATCGGCATGTTCTTTCTCGGCTTCGCATACCGGACAAAGACCGTAAACCGTAATCAGCAATCCGTAATCAGTAAAAAATGAAGATTTGAAGCCAGGAAGTTTTGAGGCTATGTATATAGTAACGAACCAAACAATATTAACGATCTAAACGTTTTCTAAATTACTTAATTACCAATTACGTAATTACTAATCTATTTCCGCTTAGCGCCTACCGATTACCGAGTACGGTTTCTTTCTTGACTTATCGGTTATTTTATTTATAATATGCGCTATGAAATTGATCGAAGAAATCAAGCAAGCCGAAGAAAAGGCTGAAAAACTGAAGCAGGAGGCTGAACGCAAAGGGCAAAAAAATGTCGATGAAATGCTCGAAAAAATGAATGCCGAGCTTGCCGGGCTTGATGATGAAAAGGAAGAATTATTTAAAGAAGCACGTCAGCAAGCAGAGAAAGCCGCCAAAAAACAGATTGCTATTTTAAGCGAAGATCACAAAAAAGAGCTTATGAAACTGGAAAAAAATTTTGAAAAAAATAAAAATAAAACGATTAAAAAAATGCAGGAAATTTTTCTAAAATGGCCATCATCCCGTTAGAAAAAATACATATTATCGTTCATAAAAACATTAAGGATAAATTCCTTAAAGACCTTCAAAAAGAACATATTGTTCATATCACGGAATTGAAAGATACCCAGACCTCGGCATCGGAAGAATTGAATATAGTCAATAATGCCCTGAGCCATCTTGCCGGATATAGAAAACGCGGCGTGCTGGAAATGTTCCTGACTATGAAAACGCCGGTGGATTATGAGTCTTTCGAAAAAACGAATAAAGAATACGATTATCAACGCGTTACCGGTAAGATACAGCATATCAGGCAGACAATTGAAAATAATCGCTCAAGTCTGAAAAAATTGCAGGACGATATCGAAATACTTCACCCCTGGACTCCGATGGACATCAGCTTTGAAGAACTGCATTCTATGCAAAAGGCATCAGCGATTGCAGCATCGGTTCCTAGCCGTGACCTACTGGAAGAGCTGTTGAAAAAAGTACAGGATATTCCTTTTTCCTATCAAGAAATAAATGAAATCGGTTCGACCGTTTATCTCTTATTCTTTGTCGCTAATGAGCATATTGACATTATACGTTCCCGGCTGGTCGAGGCCGAATGTACTTTAATTGAATTTTATGATCTCAAAGGTAAACCGACCGATATTATCAGACAGCATAAAGAAGAAATCGCTCGGCTCGAACAAAACACTATCGAATTAAAAGAACAGGAATCATCACTGGCCCGGGAAATAGCCACCCTTGAATTGATAAGCGACTATATTGCCAACCAGCATAATAAGAAACGGGTTGCCGAATCCCTGCCTGAAACCAACCGCACGGTCAATATTATTGGCTGGATACAGAAAAAGCATTTGAAACGCCTCGAAAATCTCGTAGCCCGCGTCGAATTTGCGGTTTTTGAAACAATTGCACCCGAACCTGATGAAAAACCGCCCGTGGCTCTTCAAAATCCAGGATGGACCAAGCCCTATGAAATGTTGATCAAGCTTTACAGCATGCCGGATGTTAAAGAATATGATCCCACGCCTTTTCTGGCGGTTTTTTTCCCGATCATGTTCGGTCTTTGCATAACCGATGCCATTTACGGCATAATTTTAATTTTATTTTCAATATATTTACTTAGAAAGGTCACCGGCGATCGCAGCTTGATGTGGATATTATTGGGGGGCGGTATTTGTACGATCTTTGCCGGCGCCATGGTCGGCAGCTGGGCTGGAAATATGTTCGAACTTATCGGTTTGAAGCCTCTTGTACAACTGCGTCATACTTTTATGCTTTTTGATCCGTTAACCAGCCCCCTGGCTTTTATCGGCGTTGCCCTGGGTCTGGGTTTTATTCACATGATGATCGGTATCGTGATCGAGATCGTCGATTCGATAAAGAACCAGGCTTATGAAACGGCGATTTTCGCTAATCTCACCTGGCTCATCTTTTTACCGGGAATATTATTGTACTTCATCGTATTCAGCAATTCCATGATTGCCAAGGCAATACTCGAGATACTGCTATGGCTATCGATAGTCGGCATAATAACTGGCTCTTATACGGAGATCAAAGTAAAATCCATTGACCGGTTGGTGTGGGCAGTCATTGTCCTGCTCGGCTGGATAAAATTAACTGAGGTAGTGGGAACTTTTTTCCAGTTCACCTATGTGATACAGATACCCGGTTACGTTTATTTATCGATCATCCCGCTTTTGATATTAGAGATCATACGGTTCAAGCATTCAAAGGCGATGCTCGGCAAGATTGCCTGGGGTTTTTACAATCTTTATGGTTCTTCAACTTATCTGTCAGTTATACTATCCTATGTGCGGCTTATGGCCCTTGGTCTGGTCACCGGCGTAATCGGTATGGCGATCAATACCATTGCCTGGATGATAATTAAGATCCCGGTTATCGGTATTGTTTTCGCAATCCTGATCTTGATCGGCGGTCATCTTTTCAATATTGCCGTGAACGTGCTGGGCGGTTTTATCCATACTATGAGATTGCAGTACATTGAATTTTTTGGCCGATTCTACACCGGCGGCAGCAAGTCGTTCCGGCCATTTGGATTTGAAACAAAATACGTTAATCTTGAATAAGGAGGAAAAATGCAAGAAACTTTGGGCTTAGCTCTGGCAATTGCGGGCGCCGCGCTGGCGGCGATACTCGGCGGTATTGGTTCGGCGATCGGCATTGGCTACGCGGCGCAGGCAGCGAACGGCGTGCTCAGCGAAGATCCTGATAAATTCGGCAAATTACTGATACTTGTGGCATTGCCCGGAACTCAGGGTATATATGGTTTTATCGGAGCTTTTCTCGTGCTGATCAAGATCGGCATATTTGGTGAATTGATTCAGCTTACTTTTTATCAAGGTCTGCAATTATTCTTTGCAGCTATGCCGGTTGCGATCGCCTGTTTGGTTTCAGCGATCTGGCAGGGACGGGTATGTACGGCCGGGGTTGAAATGGTTGCAAAAAGGCCTGAGGAATCGACCAAGGCATTAATCTATGGAGTTATGGTTGAGTTCTACGCGGTTCTCGGATTGATTATATCATTGCTTGCGATACTGCTGATGAAGATCTAAAAATGGCAACAAACAAAGTCACAGAAAAAATAATTAAAGACGCCCATCAGGAAGCCAAGGCGATACTCGAACATCATCAGGCGGAAAGTGAAAAATTGAAACAGGAATATCAAGCAAAGATCGACAAGCGGCGCGCGGGGAACAAAGCTGAAGCCGAATCTCTGGAAAAAACATTGACCATACGCAGCATTGCCCAGCAGCGCCTCGCCTTCAGCCGGGATATTATTTCCAGAAAACATAAGACGATCAAAAATGTGATCAAAGAAACAGTAGAGCAATTGACCAGAAGCAAAAATTACCTTGAATTTTTACAATCGCTGATCGAACAGAGTCGCGAAACCGATGGCGAGCTAATGCTTAGCGAGAGGGATATCAAGAATCACGGCGCGGAATTGGAAAAATTTCTCAAGGTAAAGAATTTGAAGCATAAAATAAGTGCAACCAAAGATATATCCGGCGGCGTGATTATCAAAAAGGACCAGAAAACTTATCTTGGATCACTTGAAATAATAAACACTTTATTGAGCGATGAAATCTTAATCGAAGCGGCCAAGATTCTGTTTGAGGGAGGCAGCAAATGAGCGCTAAAAGTATCAGAAATATCGGTTTTTTCGGTCATGCCAGTGTAGGTAAAACCACGATCTCTGACGCAGTTATTTTTCTTGCCGGCGCCAACAGCCGCTTTGGAAAAGTCAGCGATAAAACCAGTGTTTTTGATTTTGATCCGGAGGAAGCTGAGAGAATATGCAGTTTGAACCTGACCCTGGCTTCATTTGAATACAAGAACACCCTCTTCAATATCATCGACACGCCCGGCTATTCTGATTTTCTTGGTGAAGCGATAAGCGGCGTCGAGGCGATCGACTGCGCGATCATTGTTGTTGATGCAGTCGCCGGCGTTGAAGTCGGCACGGAAAGAATATTAAGCGTGATCGAAAAACATAATAAACCGGTGGCCTTTTTTCTCAACAAAATGAAAAAAGAAAATGCTGATTTTCAGAAAGCTGTTGCCTCGATCAGTGAAATTACAAAAAAGAATATTGTTCCGATCACGATACCGGTAGGCGAGGCCCAAAAATTCAGCGGCGTGATCGATATACTTAAAGAAAAAAAATACGGCGCCGAGGAAAAAGAGGAATCTGTGCCGGCCGATCTCAAAGCGTCAATTGACAAGGCCCGCGACAAGATCATTGAAGCGGCCGCCGATGCCGATGACGCCCTAATGAACAAGTATCTCGAAGGGAATAAGGTCGAATTACCGGAATGCATCCCGGTGCTGAAAAAGGCAATATCGCAAGGAAGATCCGCTCTGCTTTTTTGCGGCGAAGCGCTCGATCTCACCGGAGTAAAAAGTATGATTGAAGCCGCAGTCGAGTTTCTGCCCGCGCCCGATGAAATGCCGGATCTGGAATTGAATGGCACAAAGATCAAACGCAGTGCCGACTCGCCGTTCCTTGGATATGTTTTCAAAACTGCGGTTGAGCAGCATCTTGGAGAATTATGTCTGGTCCGGGTTTTAAGCGGCAAGATCGAGAGCGGTTCAGTATTGAAGAATATTAACCGCGGCAATGATGAAAAAATAAACCAGATCCTGCTCATCAAAGGCAAGGACCGCAAGGAAACCAATAATTTAACCTGCGGCATGATCGGCGGTCTGGTTAAATTAAAGGACACCCACACATCCGACACGCTAACCAGCGGTAAATTCAGTAAAGCATTACCCGCTATCGAATTCCCCAAACCTTCGATTTCAATGGCAATAGTACCTAAGGCAAAAGGCGATGAAGAAAAAATTTCCACCGGCTTGAACCGACTTCGCGACGAGGACCCAACCTTTCGTTTTGCCTTTGATCCGGAAATAAAACAGCTTATTATTTCCGGCATTGGCGAATTGCATCTCGATGTCATCCTGTCGCGATTAAAAAGAAAATATGGCGTCAGCGTTGACCTGACTAAGCCAAAAATAAAATACCGCGAAACTTTCACAAAAAAGGCCGAGGCCCAGGGTAAATATAAAAAACAAACCGGCGGCCACGGCCAATACGGCGACTGCTGGCTGCGCGTTGAGCCCAAGGAACGGAGCAGTGGCTTTGAGTTCGAAAACGCAGTTGTCGGCGGCTCAATACCATCTCGTTTCATTCCTTCGGTGGAAAAAGGTGTTAAGGAAGCCATACCCAACGGTTATCTTGCCGGCTATCCATTGACCGACATCATAATCACGGTATTCGATGGCTCTTATCATGATGTTGATTCGTCGGATATTGCGTTCAAGATCGCCGCTTCAATGGCCTTGAAATCATGCGCGGAAAAGGGCAATATGGTTCTACTCGAGCCCATACATGAGGTTGAGGTGTATGTGCCGGAAGAGTTCATGGGCGATGTGATCGGCGATATTAACAGCCGCCGCGGCAAGATCATGGGCATGGAAAGTTTAGGCAAATTCCAGGTCGTCAAGGCGATTGCTCCAGAAGCGGAGATGTTCAAGTATTCGACCAGCCTGCGCTCGATGACCCAGGGTCGCGGTTATTTCAATATGAAATTCCATCATTACGAGGAAGTGCCGAAGGAAACAACCCAGAAGATCATCGCCGAATACCAGCGCGAAAAGGAATCTCAATGAGACCGATACTTTTTCAGATCGGCGGATTAGGCCTGCCCAGCTACGGCCTGATGCTGGTCATTTCATTCCTGGTCGCTTTCTTCATTGTGCGCCGCAGCGCCAAGCGTTTTGATATTTCGCCGGTAATAATCGAAAACCTGGCTTTCTATCTAATGCTCGGCGTGATAATCGGCGGCCGACTGCTCTATGTTATCTTTCATTGGCAGCAATTCGGCCAGGATCTGTTCGGCATTATCCGGCTCTGGGAAGGCGGCATGATGTTCTACGGCGGATTCATCGGCGGTGCTATTGCCAGCATCATTTATCTCAGAAAAGTAAAAATACCGATACTGCTGCTGGGCGATCTAATTTCGCCGTCGATCGCGCTCGGCGAATTTTTCACCCGCATCGGCTGTTTTCTGAATGGCTGCTGTTTTGGCAAACCATCCGATCTGCCCTGGGCAATACAATTTCCCTCCAGTTGCGTTGCCGGCAAATCGCCGGTCGGCCAGTTCCATCTGCATCCAACCCAGCTCTATACTTCAGTATTCAGCCTGCTGCTATTTTTATTTTTGCAGCGCCAGCTCATGAGCAAACATCGCAACGGCGAGGCGTTTGCATTTTATCTGATATTATCCGGTGCCTTTCGTTTTGGTATTGATTTTATCCGCGATTATGAAGACCTGGGCAATTTATTGATCAATCAATTCATTGCCATTGGTCTCGTTGTCGCCGGTATTATTTTATATGTAATTGTAACCCGCCGAAAAATTGAACCGGCGCAATGAATTAATCAACGCGTTTCTTGATTTTTTAGTACCCCACGACTGCCTGATTTGCGGTCAGGAAGTAAGCGGCCGGCAGATCTGCGCCAATTGTCACGATTATTTACCTGAAGTCAAACCGCCCTTTTGTCAGGGATGCGGACGTCCGGTAAAGGATAAAATTGTATGTCCATACTGCCGATCTAAAAGTTATATCGATCGCGGTCGTTCCTGGATAATTTTTGCGCCTCCGGCGGACCGTCTCATACATCATTTTAAATACCGCAACAAGCGCAGCCTTGCCCGGTTATTCGGCCGCGCCCTGTCTCTGATCGTCAGATCCGACCACGCTCTCAAGCAGTCCGATCTGATAGTTCCAGTGCCGCTTCACTGGTGGAAGCAAATAAAACGCGGCTACAATCAGGCATTTCTTATCGCACGCGAGATCAGCCAAGAATGCAATATCGATATCGCCGACATTCTGCGCCGGACCCGGAACACACGCACCCAGACCCGTTTTGATCCGGATCAAAGGCGCAGCAATGTTGAAAATGCATTTGCTTTGAAAAAATATGATATAAAAGATAGAAAAATCCTTTTGATCGATGATGTCATGACTACTGGCGCCACGATCAATGAATGTGCGCGTGTGCTTATCGAGGCCGGCGCAAAAAGTGTTTGCTCCTGCGTCGCGGCGATCACACCGGGGTAAAAGCCTACACCGTAGTGCTTGTCCGCCTCGGGCGGGAGTAGCGCGAAAGAACTGATAACGAACAAAACTGTTTTCATCGTCCGGCTTGACCGGACGATCCACAAAAAAATCCTCGACATTTCCTTAAATAAGAATACAATAGGGAAATACCATGCTGGTCAATTTGAATAAAATACTGCCCCGTGCCTATAAAATGGGCTATGCAGTCGGCGCCTTCAATACCTCGAATCTCGAGACCACCCAGGCGATAATCGGCGCCGCGGAAAAATTGAATTCGCCGGTTATCATCGCGGTCAGCGAAAAAGCAATACAGTATGCGGGTATTGAAGCGCTGTCACAGATTATCATTACTCTGGCTCAAAAAATCAGTATTCCGGTTGCAGTGCATCTTGATCACGGCAAAACTTATGAATTATGCCGGCAATGCATAAAAAACGGCTTTACCTCGGTAATGATCGACGCATCGCATCTTCCTTTCAAAGAGAATGTCAGGCTTACCCGGCAGGTGATTATTTACGCGCATAAACATAATGTTTCGGTTGAAGCTGAGATCGGACGCCTGGCCGGTATCGAAGATAATATTGAAGTAAAGACCGGCGACGCACTGTACACTGATCCGGACGAGGCGCGAAAATTTGCCATGGCTACAGGCTGCGATGCCCTTGCGATCGCGATTGGTACTTCGCACGGTGCGTATAAATTTAAGGGCAAACCCAAACTGAGAATTGATATACTGAAGCAGATCGCCGGGCAGATCAAAAACCCCCTTGTCCTGCATGGCGCATCCGGGGTTAAAGCAATATGGATCAGCCGCATCAACCGTTGTGGCGGCGATCTTGAACAGGCAAAAGGCGTTCCCGATGATCTGATAATTCAAGCGGTAAGAAACGGCATTTCAAAAATAAACACCGACACTGATCTGCGCATTGCCTTCACCGCCGGCCTGCGCGAATTCCTGCATGAGAATCCAACAGTTTTTGATCCAAGAAAAATCTCCGGTCATGCCCGGGAAATGATACAACAGGTTGTCGCCGATCGCATAAAAATATTCGGATCGGCTGATCAGGGATGAAAACCCGCCGATCATTATTATTGCTGTTCATACTGTTGGTCACTTTCTGTTCGCGGCCGGAAAAAGAGACAGTATATAAACGTTTCATAATCGGCGCCAATTGTGAAATAAAATTCTACTGCGATGATTCGACGCGTGCAGCGGCAATATGCAACAAGGTTGACCGCGAGCTGTTTTTGCTCGACTCTTTGCTCAGCCGTTTTTCCGACATTAGCCTGGTCAGCAAAATTAATAAAGATCACCAGGCTGTGCTGACTCAGGATTTGATACAGCTTTTTGAATTGTGCGATTCGATGAGCGTTCTCACCTCAGGCCGTTTCGATATATCGATCGCGCCTTTAGTCGAGCTTTGGGGATTTTACAAACGCAATTACCAGCTACCGGACAGCAGCGAGATCGATAAAATAAAAAAACGTGTTAATCATGCCCGAATTAAAATTGTCGACAATACAATTATCATTCCCGACAACATGCTCATTGATCTCGGCGGCATTGCCCAGGGGTATGTTGCTGACCGCATAACTGACCTGTTGAAAAAAGATCGTATCGAGCATGCCCTGATAAATATCGGCGGAGAGATCGCGGCGGTCGGTCGATCGCCCAGGAATAAATCATGGCGCATCGGAATAAAGCACCCGCGCAAAAACGGTATTATCGAGATCGTCGAACTTGAAAATTATACGCTTTCAACATCCGGCGATTATGAAAAA